>NZ_JBDJPF010000025.1:0-87768 GCF_054957865.1 Streptomyces xingningensis | reverse complement strand
ATCCACGACGCCATCGTCCAACCCCACGGCCAAAACACCCACCAAAAACTGGTCGGCTATCTCGTACCCGCCCGGGCCGGTGAACCGGATGAACTGATCCGCGAGCTGCGGGACTTCCTGACGATCCGCCTGCCCGCCTTCATGGTGCCGGCCGGTTTCGTCCTGCTCGAGAAGATGCCGCTCGGCCCGAACGGCAAGACCGACCGCTCCGCGCTGCCCGCACCGGACCGGCTGCTCGTCGCCACCCGGCAGCAGTACACGGCGCCTCGCGGCCGCACCGAGAAGCGCATCGCGGCGCTCTGGTCCGACCTGCTGGACCACGACCGGATAGGAATCCACGACAACTTCTTCGAACTCGGCGGGAATTCGCTGATGGCCGGCCGGCTGATCCAGGAGTTGCGCAAGGAGTTCAGGGTCGCCGTCCCCGTTCAGGAGATGTTCCTCGACGCCACCGTGGCCGGCCTCGCAGCGACCGTCGACCGCGGCCGCGGCGGCGCGGCCGCGGCGGACAGTGCCCAGCGGATGCGTGCGCTGCTGAACGAGATGACCGACGACGAGCTCGACGCCCTGCTGAACGATCACGCGCTCAATGCGTCAAAGGAGGCGGACCAGTGTCCACGCCGATAGGCGAGCCAACGAACGGACCGCAGCGGATCGACAGCACATCCGCGCGGCGAGAGATCCTGTCCCGCCTGCTTTCCGAGCGGCACCTGGACAACGCCACCAGCCTCTCGCACGAGCAGCGGCGGCTGCTGATGCTGATGCAGATGGAACCCGGCATGCCGACGCATCTCGTCCATGCGTACCTGCTGCGCGGCACGGTCGACCTGGTCGCCCTGCAGCAGGGCCTGGCCGAACTGACACATCGTCATGAAGTCCTGCGCAGCACCTTCACCGAGGTGTCAGGGCCGGCACTGCGGGTCGTGCACCAGGCCGCCGAGCTCAACCTGGTGGAGATGTCCCCGGACCCGGAGGCAGCCGCCGACGACTTCCTCCGGGACAGCGTGCAGAGGGAACTGGACCAGCCCTTCGAACCCGTCAACGGACCACTGGCGCGGGCCCGCCTGCTGCACCTGGGCGGCGACGAACACGTCCTCCTGCTCTGCCTGCACGAGCTGATCGCCGATGAATGGACCGCGGACCTGCTCGTCCGCGAACTGTCCGGGATCTACGCCTCGTTCACCCGGGGCGAGGGCCGGATACCGGCCCCCTCCGCACCGCCGTACTCCGACTACGCCCGTCGGCGCCAGGAGACCGCCGGATCGCCGGAAATGCGCGAGCAGTTGTCCTACTGGGAGGAACGGCTCGCCGACACCCCCGTGCTCCAGCTGCCGTCCGACCGCGGCCGCCCCGCCACCAAGACCTACCGCTGCGGGTCGGTACGGACCACGCTCCCGGCGGATCTGGTGCACGACATGAACGATCTGGCCCTGGACCAGCACACCGACCTGAGGACGGTGGTCCTGCTCGGATTCCAGGTCCTCCTCTCCCGCTACGCCCGGCAGACCGATGTCTCGGTGGGCACCCGGTTGTCGGTCCGCGGAGAGCACTGGCGACACCTCGTCGGCCCGGCCGGGAACACCGTGGTCATCCGCGGCGATCTGCGCCGTGACCCCGCCTTCGGCACCGCTCTCACCGAGATCCACGCCGCCTGCGTCGCCGCGGACCGGCACCGGGATGTGCCGTTCGGGACCTTGGTCGACGAACTGATCCAGCAACGGGACATCAGCCGTACGCCCTTCTTCCAGGCCATGTACCACTACCGGGACGACGGGTGGACCCTCGAGGCCCCCGGGCTGGAGATCAAACCGCTGCTGCCGCCCGTCGGCAACACCGCGGTCGACCTCGCCCTGACCGTGGCCGGGAGCGGTACCGGGGTGGAGCTCCGGCTGGACTACAACAGCGACCTCTACGACCGGTCCACGGCGGAGCGGCAACTCACCCACCTCGTCACCCTGCTGCGCGGAGCCCGGGACGGCGTGGGCGCCCTGTCCGCACTGCCGCTCCTGCCCCCTGAGGAACACCGCCTCGTCGTCGGGGACTGGAACGAGACCACGGAGGAATTTCCGTCCGGCCTGTGCATCCATCAGCTGGTGGAGGAACAGACAGCGCGCACCCCACGGGCGATCGCCGTGACCTGTGGCGGAGCGAGCATCACCTACCGGGACCTCGATGAACGCGCCAACCAGCTCGCCCATCACCTGCGTGACCGGGGTGTGACCCGGGAGTCCCGGGTGGCCATCTGCCTCGAACGCTCCGTGGAAATGATCGTGACCATGCTCGCCGTGCTGAAGGCCGGCGGTGCATATGTGCCGCTCGACCCCGAGTACCCCGCGGAGAGACTCCAGTACCTGCTCGCGGACAGCGACGCCCACCTCCTGATCACCCAGCGGGAACTCGGCGAGGGGCTGGCGGGCAACGCCGAACGGCTGCTCGTCGACGAGGGCTGGGAGGCGGTGGCCCGGTGCCCCCGGCACAACCCCGAACCGCTCGCGGGCCCCGGCAACCTCGCCTACCTGATCTACACCTCGGGGTCCACGGGCAGGCCCAAGGGCGTCATGCTCACCCACCGCGGCGCGGTGAACAACCTGACCTGGCGCCAGCGGCACTGGCCGCTGACCGCTGAGGACCGGGTGCTCCAGAACCACTCGTTCAGCTTCGACCCCTCGCTCTGGGCGGCCTTCTGGCCACTGCTGTCGGGAGCGCGCGTGGTCATCACCCCACCCGGTCAGAAGTACGACAGCAAAGCACTGGTACGGCTGCTCAAGGACGAGCGGATCACCCTCTACGCCGCCGTTCCCTCGTTGAACGCGGTGCTCATGGAAGAGCCGGGGATCAGTGAGTGCACCAGCATCCGCTATGTGCAGAGCGGTGCGGAGGCCCTGACCGGCGGCCTGCAGCGCAGCATCTTCAGGCGCCTGGGCGCCGAGCTGGTCAACTTCTATGGACCGACCGAGACCACGGTCGACTCGACCGCATGGGTGTGCGAACGATCGGAAAGGCCCGAGGCGGCGCCCATCGGCCGGCCGGTGGCCAACCTCACGACCTATCTGCTGGACGACAACGGGCAACCAGTCCCGATCGGTGTCCCGGGACACATCTGCGTCGGCGGCGTCGGACTGGCCAGGGGCTACCACCGGCGCCCGGGACTGACGGCCGACCGGTTCATCCCCGACCCGTTCGGCACCGCTCCCGGCGGCCGCCTCTACCGCACCGGGGATCTCGGGCGGTTCAGGGCCGACGGGGCCGTCGAATTCCTCGGCCGCGCCGACAACCAGGTGAAGGTCCGCGGCTACCGCATCGAGCTCGGCGAGGTCGAGGCGGCACTGACCCAGCACGCGGAAGTGCGCGAGGCCGTGGCACTCGCCCGGGAGGACTCCCCCGGCGACCGGGTCCTGGTCGGATACGTGGCCCGGACGGAGCACGGCACCCTGCAACCGCGGGAACTCCAGGCGTTCCTGGCAGAGTTCCTGCCGTCGTACATGGTCCCCTCGGTCATCGTCGTCCTCGACGACTTCCCGAAAACGCCGAACGGGAAGATCGACCGCAAAGCCCTGCCGGCCCCGGGCGCGTGGCTGCCCGGTCAAGACGGCTTCGTCGAGCCGCGCACCGCGCTGGAAGCCGAAATCGCGGAGCTGTTCGCCAAGGCACTCAAGGTCGAACGGGTCGGCGTCACCCAGGACTTCTTCGAGCTCGGGGGCTCCTCGCTGGTGCTCGCGAGGCTGGCCTCCCAGCTGCTGCACCGCTTCGAGACCGAGCTGCCGGTCCACCAGCTGTTCAAGGTGCCGACGGTGGAAGGCGTCGCCGAGACCGTGCGGGGATACCAGCATGAGGGCGTCAGAACCGCACTGACCAACCAGCACATGAAGCAGCTGGTGGACGACGCGGTGCTGGCCGAGGACATCGTCCCCGGGAATCTGCCGACGGCGGACTACCTGGATCCGGGCGCGGTGCTGCTCACCGGTGCCACCGGCTACCTCGGCGCCTTCCTGCTCGAGGAACTGCTCAAACGCACCCGGGCCGATGTGTACTGCCTGGTGCGGGCGAAGGACGGTGAGCACGCCCTCGACCGGCTGCGCACGACCATGCGCGCATACCTGATCTGGGACGATGCCTATACCGCACGCATCAGGCCACTGGCCGGAGACCTCGGACGGCCGCGGCTCGGCCTGTCCGAGCAGACCTGGGACGGGCTGGCGGGCACGATCGACGCGATTTACCACAGCGGGGCCACCGTCAACTTCGTCTACCCGTACTCGGCGCTGCGCAAGCCGAACGTGGGCGGCACCCAGGAGCTGTTGCGACTGGCCTGTACCCGGCGGCTGAAGGCATTCCACCATGTGTCCACGGCCGACGTGGTGCTGGCCGGGCACTTGCCACGTCCGTTGCTGGAGGACGAGACGGCCCTGGAGACACCGAGCGACGACCCCGGGGGCTACACCGGCAGCAAATGGGTGGCGGAGAAGATCGCAAACATCGCCCGCAAGCGCGGCCTCCCCGTCAACATCTACCGCCCCGGGCTCATCCTCGGTCACACCACAACCGGTGCCACCCAGCCCGAGGACTACCTCGTGGTGTCGTTCCGGGGCTTTGTGGCGATGGGTCTGGTGCCCGACTACCCGCGCATCCTGGACGCCGTCCCCGTCGACTACGTGGCACGGGCGATCGTGCACATCTCGCTGCGCGGGGACGTCATGGGCGACTTCTTCCATCTGTTCAACCCGGCGCCGGTGAGCATCCGGCGGTTCTGCGACTGGATCAGGACCTTCGGCTACGACTTCTCCATCGTCCCCTTCGAGGCGGCCCGGGAGCAGGCCCTCCTGGTCAAGCCGGGGCACCCGCTGTACTCCATGGTCCCGCTGATCCGCGACGCGGAGGCGGAACCGCAGGAGTCACTCGATCCGGAGCTCATCGACCAGGTCCAGCCGACGCTGGAGTGCAAGAACACCCTGCACGCGCTGGAGGGCAGCGGGATCGAGTGCCCGCCGGCGGGAGAGAAACAGGCGCACCTCGTGCTGCGCTACCTGGTCGGTCAAGGCCATCTGGAGTCACCACAGGCCCTGGGCGAACGCCGGTCCGGGTGACCGGCCACCCGTTTCCCATGCTGCTCGATACGGAGGAGGGGCATATGACCCGGTCCATGCCGTTCTATCTGCTCCGCCCACAGGAGCTGCCAGGTACCTCCCGGGACACCGGGGCAGTCGGCGTCGGCGGGGCCGCCACGGCGGCGCTCACCCAGCGCATCCTGACCGGCGCGGACGAGGGCACCCTGGAGCTCGCCCTGGGCGAGCTGCGGGAACACGCCCTCGGCACGGCCGACTTCACCGTGGTGACCGACGACCGGGAGGAGTCGGCCGGCAACCGGGCCAACGACCGGGCATTCGGCATCGTCCGGGTGACCGGTGATGTGCCCCGGATCCTCAGGCACTCCATGCTGCGCGGCTACACCACGCTGCTGGAGGAGGAGTTCACCAGCGGGACCGAACTCCCGCCGGATGCGCTGGGCCGCCTCCACCTGGCCTTCTGGCAACTGTTCCAGCTGGTGTCCGACGACCGGAGTCCGGCCGGGCCGGTGGACTCGATCGAGGTCGCCTCCCGGCCCCGGCCGGCCGTCACCGGGGGCAACGCCCTGCGACGCTGGACCCGCGGGCACCACATTTTCATGATGCTGGTGCAAGGTCTGGTCATCAGCGTCAACCGGCTGCGGGACGAGCTGCGGCGGCAGGACATTCCACAGGCCCGGCACACGCTGTCCGCCGCCGCAACGATCATGTGGGGGTCCGCGGCCGCCCTTCAGTTCACCGGTGACTTCCCGTACTCGGAGTATGAGAAGCAGGTACGGCCCACCCTCCTCCCGCCCATCGCGCCACCGGACATGACCGGTCTCCGGTGGCGGGACCACGAATACCTGATCAAGGTCCTGGCTGGGTCGCGGACGGCCTTCATGGACCTCGATCCCCGGCTGGAAACACAGCGCCGGCAATTCCTCGACGCGCTCTCCCAGACGTATGAGGCGCACCGGAACGTCTGCGCGCACTTCGTCGGAGTCGATCAGCCGAGCGTGCTCATGGCCACCCGGTCCGCCACCTCGGCCGTGGACACCCTGGAACGCTTCAAACGCTCCAGGTCACAGCTGGTGAGGGGAGTCCAACGGCCCGCAGACGAATCCTGACACCCGCGTGAGCGACGAAGCCCCCAGTACGGCATGAGGAGATGGTGACCCTGGCCACCCACATCCCGGCGGCAGCACCGGCCGTCGGCGCCCTGGCCGACCACTGGCCCGCCGTTGGCGCGGTGGTGCTCTTTGTGGTGATCGCCGCCGCGCTGGCCGGCTCGGTCCTGCGGCGGCCGGCCGCGGTCCCCGCCGAGGCGCCCACCGAGCTGTTCTCGGCCCTGCGCGCCATGGCGCACGTTTACGAGATCGCCAAGGCGCCGCACCCCACCGGCACGGCCGAGCACGACCGGGTGCGTGACCAGCTGCTCGCCCGGCTGACCGGTCTGGGACTGACGGCCGGCATCCAACAGGCCACCGTGACCGCCGAGTTGCCGGGGATGCGCCCCGGAACCCAGGACCGGCTGGCCGGTGACATCGCCAATGTGGTGGGCGTACTGACCGGTTCGGCCGGTTCGGACCGGCGCCCTGCCGTGCTGCTCGTCGCGCACTACGACTCGGTGCCCACCGGTGCCGGCGCGAACGACAACGGTGTGGCGGTCGCGGCCCTGTTGGAGGTCGCGCGGGTGCTGTCGGACCCGTCCGAACGACTCCGCAACGACATTGTGTTCCTCTTCACCGACGCGGAGGAGGTCGGCCAGCTCGGTGCCCGCGCCTTCCTGGATCATCACCCCTTGCGGGACCGGATCGGTGTGGTGCTCAACTTCGAGGCGCGGGGCAGCCGGGGACCTGTGCTGATGTTCGAGACGGGAGCGGGCAACGCCTGGACGGTGAGTCTCCTCGGCGGGGTCGTACGACGTGGCTATGTGTCCTCGCTCTTCCAGGAGGTCTACCGCAAGCTGCCCAATATGACCGACTTCACCGTGTTCGCCGATGCCGGGCTCCCCGGGTTCAACTTCGCCTACATCGACGGATACACGCACTATCACAGCGCCACGGACACCCCGGAAACGGTGGATCACCGAAGCCTCCAACACCACGGGGAGTACGCCCTCGGACTGACGCGCCGACTGGGGAGGGCCGACCTGTCCGAGGCCACCGGCCGGCCGAACGCCACCTTCTTCAGCCTCCCGGGCGGTCGGCTCGTCCACTACCCGGCGGGATGGGCGGTCCGCCTGACGGTCGCGATCACCGCCGTCTGGCTGATCACCGTCGGAGTCGGCCTTTCGGGCTCCTGGCTCAGTCCGGGCCGCGTCGCCCTCGGTTCGCTGGCCTCGGCGGCGCCGGCCGGGCTGCTGGTCGCGCTTGTCCCCCGGTGGGGATCCCCACTGATATCCGGCGCCCCGGAGTTCGCCTACTACGGACACGTCGGCCGGGGCGGAAGGGCGTACCTGGCAGGCATCGCAGCGGGCGTGGTCGCCGCCCACGCCGCGCTGGACATCCTGTCGGCCACGCCTCTCGGGGCGCTCGACCTGGCCGTCGGCGCCTCTCTGTGGTGGCTGGTCCTGTGCTGGCTGACCGCTCTGTGGCTCCCCGCCGCCGCCTACCTCCCGCTGTGGCCCCTGTTGTGCGCCACGCTCGGATTGACCGTACCAACCGGCACGGGGTACGGGCCCTGGCCGGAGATCGCGGCGCTCTCCGTGATGTGCCTTGTCCCGATCTTCTTGGTCGGTCCACTGGTGCCACTGACCTTCACCGCGCTGTCGGCGCGCCTGGCGGTGGTCCCGGGCCTGGTGGTGTCGCTGCTGTGCGGGCTGCTGACGATCCCGCTCGGCACGGTGGCGACCTCCCTGGGGTGGCCGTTGCCGGCGGCGGCCGCCGGGCTCGCCGCCGGGTGCCTGGCCGTGGCGCGGTGGGCGAACCGGGCCGGCCGGCCACAACAGCACTTCCACGCCGCGCTCTACGCACTGGCCGGCGACACCGGAACCGCGGTGTCGGCGGTGGCCGGGGACGACCACGACGCACCGCGAACGGCCGGGGCCGCGGGGCACGGCGATACCCTGCCGCAGCTCTTCCCCGGCTCCCGGCAGCGGTTCCGCTCCGTCCCGGCGCCCGCCCTCGCCCTGGCCACACCCGAGATCTCCGTGCTCCGCGAGCACCGGCGGGAGGACCGGCGCACGATCGAACTGCGGCTGGTCTCCGCCAGGGACGCGCCGGAGGCGCTCGTCTCGGTGACCGGCACCGCCGTCCTCGGCTATGCGGTGGACGGGGTGGCGGGCAGGTGCCGTCCGGACCCCCCGGGGCAGGACTGGACGCTGTGGCTGTACGCGCTGCCGCCGGGCGGAAGGACGTTGACACTGACCGTTCCCCACGGTCGGCCGTTCCGGCTCCGGCTGACGGACCGCACCACCGGGCTGCCGGAAGAGCCGGGCTCCGGTCCTCCACCGGCCCTGCCGGCCCCCGCGCTCGGCAAAGGGCTGCTGTGCAACTCGACCTATGTCAGCAACTCCCTTGCATTCCACTGAATTTCCTGCAGAAAAGGAGCGTTCTCATGGGTGGTTTTCTGGACGAGGATTCCACTACCATATGCAAGGTGGTCATCAATCCCGAAGAGCAGTACTCGATTTGGCCCGCCGATCGAGAAAACGCCCCGGGATGGCGCGACGCCGGATTCTCCGGCTCCCGCAAGGAATGCCTCTCCTACATCGACGAAACCTGGACGGACATGCGTCCGAAATCCGTCCGCTGACGTTTCACTCAATCGCCGACCCGAAGGGAACGCAATGAGTTTGCGCACCGAGCTCGACATGGACGGACTGACGCCGATCCTGTTCGGACACGCCGCCTTCCAGTACCTCAACGCCGGCTGCGAACTGGGCCTGTTCGAGCTCCTCCACCGGAAACCAAACCTCACCAGGGACGACGTGGGCAGGGAACTCGGACTGGCCGAGCGAGCCACCGACGTCCTGCTGCTGGGCACCACGTCGCTGAAGCTGACCGCATGCAGTGAGGGGCGCTACCGCAACGCTCCGGTACTGGACAAGATCTTCGCCGAGGAGCAGTGGGAGATATTCAGCGCCGTCGTGGCGTTCGAGCAGTACATCGTCTACGAAGCGCAGGCCGACTTCGTGGAGTCGCTCCAGAAGAACACCAACGTCGGGCTGCGCCGAGTACGGGGTGTCGGGCGGGACTTGTACCATCGCTTCTCAGAAAATCCACACCTGGAGCGGGTGTTCTACCGCTATATGCGGTCCTGGTCGGAACTCTCCAACCCGTTCCTGCTCGGCGAGGTGGATTTCGGAAGCTTCAAGAAGGTCATCGACGTGGGCGGTGGTGACGCCGTCAACGCACTCGCGCTGGCCAAGGCGCACCCCCAGCTGGAGATCACGGTGTTGGAGATCCCGGCCACCGGTCCCATCGCCCGACGGCGGATCGCCGACAACGAGCTGTCCGACCGGATCACCGTGCACGAGTGCGACATGTTCCACGACCCGATGCCGGCCGGCGCGGACTGCGTGCTCTTCTCGCACCAACTCGTCATCTGGGAGCCCGAGCAGAACATCGACCTCCTCCGGCGGGCCTATGAAGCGCTCCCGGAGGGCGGGCAGGTCGTCATCTTCAACTCGATGTCCGACGACGGCGGCGACGGCCCGTTGATGGCCGCGCTGGACAGCGTCTACTTCGCGTCGCTCCCCGCGGAGGGCGGCATGATCTACGCCTGGCACCAGTACGAATCCTGGCTCCGGGAAGCGGGGTTCAAGGCGAGCAGGATCACCCGCGCGGCATCCGACGGGTGGACCCCGCACGGAGTCATCACGGCAACGAAGTGACCGACGGCCGGCGAGGTGCGCGGTGTCCACACCCTGTTCGCCCCCCCCCCCGCCCCCCCCCCGGGTTCACCGCCCCCGCGGGGGCCCCCACAACCCCCCCGGGGTGGCGGGCGGCGTTGACGGGGCGGGGGCCCGGGTGGTCCGCCCCGGGGCCCCCACGGCTGTGGTGCGGGGGTCCGGCCGAGTACCGCCGCCGGGACGGAGACCGGCGCGGCGCCGTCGGCTGATCTGCGAAGGGTCAGCCGGACCGTACCGCCGCGCGGATGAGCTGGACCGGGTGCCAGGCCGTTCGGCGGGTGCCATGGAAGATCTGCTGTCGGCAGGAGGTTCCACTGGCGACGATCACGGTGTCGCGGGGCTCGGCGTCGACCGCGGGGAAGAGGCGGTCGTTGCCCACGGTCATGGAGACCTCGTAGTGCTCGGACTCAAAGCCGAAGGAGCCGGCCATGCCGCAGCAGCCGGCGTCCAGTTCGATGACCTCGGTACCGGGGATCGCCTCCAGCAGCCTGACGGTGGCCCGGGTGCCGAGCTCGGCCTTCTGGTGGCAGTGGCCGTGATACAGCAGCCTGCGTCCGGCGGGCCAGCAGTCCTCGCGCAGCCGGAGCCGGCCGTCGTCGATGGCTTCGAGGAGGAGTTCCTCGACCTGGCGTACGCGTCCGGCGATGTCCTGGACCGTGGCGTCGTCCGGATGCATGGCCCGGTGTTCGTCCCGCAGGGTCAGCAGACACGAGGGCTCGCATCCGACGACGGGGGAACCGGGCTCGGTGGCCCCGGCGATGGAGCGGGCGAGGGCCAGGGACTCGGCCTTGGCGTCGTCCACCAGGCCCTTGGAGAACGCGGCCCGGCCGCAGCAGCCGCCGCTCTCCAGCCTGACCCGCCACCCGCACCGCTCCAGCAGCTCGATGGCCGCGCGGCCGATGTCCGGTTCGGTGAAGGTGGTGAACGAGTCCGCGAGATAGGTGAGTTGGCCCCGTGGCGCCGGGTGTGCCCCGGCCGGGCGCCGGTGGAACCAGCGCAGCAGGTTGCGGCGGGTGAAGACGGGCAGCGGCCGGGCCGCGGTGATGCCCAGCAGCCGGTCCAGCAGCAGTCGCAGGGGGCGGATGCGGCCGGGCAGGTTGGACAGCGGCGCGGTGGCCGAACCCAGCCGGTTCAGGGTGCGCACCGAGGCGAAGATCCGGGATCTGACGGGGATCCCGTGCAGGTCATGGTGGTGGGAGAGGGCCTCGGCCTTGAGGGAGGCCATATCCACCCCGAGGGGGCATTCGCTCTTGCACGCCTTGCACATCAGGCACAGGTCGAGGATCTCGTGCAGGTGTTCGTCGCCGAGGGCATGCCGGGGATCCGGCTCGGAAAGGGCTTTGACCAGGGCGGCCGCGCGGCCGCGGGTGGAGTCCTGTTCATCGCGGGTCGCCATGTAGGACGGGCACATGGCGCCGCTGCCGTTCTTGCGGCAGAGGCCGATGTTCATACAGCGGTCCGCGGCGCCGCGCATGCCGCCGACCACCTCGAAGGCGAGCCGGGTGCGCAGTGGCCCGGCGGGCGGGAGGGCCGCATCCCGCAGGTTGTCGGTCATGGACGGAGCGTCCACGATCTTGCCCGGGTTCATCCGGTTGTCCGGGTCGAACAGCCGCTTGACCCGGCGCATCGCCTCGTACAACCGGGGGCCGAAGACCTCGCGGTTGAACTCGCTGCGGGCCAGGCCGTCACCGTGCTCACTGGAGTTGACGCCGCCGTACTCGCGGACCAGGTCCTTGACCTCCTCGGCAACGGCCCGCATGGTGCGCACCTGGGCGGGGTCGGCGAGGTCGACAAAGGGCCGGATGTGCAGACAGCCGACCGAGCAGTGTCCATAGAAGCCGGCCGTGAGGCCGTGCCGGTCCAGGATGCCCCGGAACCGGCGGGTGTAGTCGGCCAGTCGGGCGGGAGGCACGGCGGTGTCCTCCACAAAGGCCAGCGGCCGGCGGGTGCCCTCACCGGCGGCCATCAGCAGGCCCAGCCCGGCCTTGCGAACCCTGAGCAGCGCGGACCGCTGGGCCGGGGTCACCGCGTGCAGCGTGTGGTAGCCGTGGCCGTGCCGGGCCCAGAGCCTGGTGAGCCGGGTCAGCCGACCCAGCAGTTCGCCCTCCTCGTCACCGCTGAAACCGACGAAGAGCAGTGCGTCCGGGTCGCCTTCGAGCAGGGTGCCCAGCGAGGCGTATTCGATCTTCTGCCGGGATAGGTCCAGGATCGTGCGGTCCATCAGCTCCACCGTGGCCGGGTCGCAGGACAACGCGTCCTCGGTGGCCTCGATGGCAGCGGCCACCGAGGTGAAGTGCCCGACGGCGATCACGGTATGAGCCGGTGCGGGCACCAGGCCGACTTCGGCCCGGGTGGTGATGAGCAGGGTGCCCTCCGAACCGACGACGAACTTCGCGAGGTCGTACGGGGCACCGTCGCGGGCGAGCCGGTCCAGCCGGTAGCCGCCGGCCCGGCGCCAGAACGCGGGGAAGTCCTCGGCGATGGCGGAGGCGTGGGCCTCAACGATCCCGGGGAGCTCACGGTGAATGCGCCCGTCGAGGGTCGGCGGGGCGGCGCGGCGCTCGCGCTCGGTCTCGGAGAGCGGTGCCAGCCGGACCCGGGTCGCGTCGGAGAGCACCACGTCCAGCGCCCGGACATGGTCGATGGTCATGCCGTACCGCAGGGATCCGCTGCCGGCGGAGTTGTTGCCGATCATGCCGCCGATGGTGGCCCGGTTGCTGGTGGAGGTGTCCGGGCCGAACATCAACCCGGCCGGTGCGGCCGCCCGGTTGAGCTGGTCCTGCACCACCCCGGCCTCCACCAGGGCGGTATGCGTCCCGGAGTCGATCTCCAGGACGCGGTTCAGATGCCGGGACAGGTCCAGGACGAGGCCGGGGCCGACGGTCTGCCCGGCGAGGCTGGTGCCCGCTCCGCGGGGCACCAGGGGCACCCCGTATTCGGCGGCCGCGGCCACCGCGGCCTGGACGTCATCGGGGTGGCGGGGGAAGACCACACCGAGCGGCGTGACCGCGTACATGCTGGCGTCCCGGGAGAACAAGTGGCGGGTGTAGTCGTCGAATCGGACCTCGCCCGCCAGGTCGCGCCGCAGCCGGGCGGCCAGTGCGGAGGCGGACTCCGCCGCGGGGTGGGTGGACTGGTTGGTCGTCATGTCCGCGTCTCCACGGTGTCGGAGTGGGTGGCCGGTCATGGCGTGCGCAGCAGTTCCAGGGCCGCGTCGAGACCGGCCGGCCGGACCGGGACGCCGGCCAGTTGGAGGCCCAGCTGGACGCCGGCCAGGGTCCCGGCGAGCGTCAGGTCGCCCAGCTGGCCCAGATGACCGATCCGCAGCACGCGTCCGCCGAGTCTGCCCAGGCCCGCCCCCAGGGACATGCCGAACCGGTCGAGAACGATTTCGCGGACCCGGTCGGCGTCCTGGCCGTCGGGCAGCAGGACGGCGGTGAGCGAGCCGGAGTGCTCGCGTTCGTCGGCACACAGCACCTCAAGTCCCCAGGCGCGCACGGCCGCCCGGGTGGCGGCGGCATGGCGGGCATGCCGGGCGAAGACGCCCGGCAGCCCTTCGGCCTCGAGCAGACGCAGGGACTCCGCCAGGCCGTAGAGCAGATTGGTGGCCGGGGTGTACGGGAAGAAGCCGCGCCGGTTGGCCTCGATGACCGGGGCCCAGCTCCAGAAGGACTTCGGCAGCCGGGAAGTGCGGGCCGCCGCCAGGGCCTTGGCGCTGACGGCGTTGAAACCCAGCCCGGGCGGCAGCATCAGTCCCTTCTGCGATCCGGCCACGGTCACGTCGACGCCCCATGCGTCATGGCGGTAGTCGATGGAGCCCAGGGAGGAGATCGTGTCGACGAGCAGCAGCGCCGGATGGCCGACGGCATCCATGGCCCGGCGCAGCTCGGGGATGCGGCTGGTCACCCCGGTCGAGGTCTCGTTGTGGACGACACACACCGCCCTGACCAACTGCTCGGTGTCGGCCTCCAGTTCACGGTGGAGGGCCGCCGGGTCGGCGCCGTGCCGCCAGTCGCCCGGGAGGAAGACCACATCGAGGCCGAGCGCCCGGGCCATCTGCCGCCAGAGCGTGGCGAAGTGGCCGGTTTCGAAGAAGAGCACCCGGTCACCGGGGCTCAGGGTGTTGACCAGGGCCGCCTCCCAGGCGCCGGTGCCGGAGGAGGGATAGATCACGACCGGGTCCGTGGTGCCGAACACCGGCTTGAGCGCGGCAAGCAGATGCAGTGTCAGTTCGGCGAACTGCGGACCCCGGTGGTCGATCGTGGGAGCCGCCATGGCGCGCAGCACCGGGTCGGGGATGTTGGTGGGGCCGGGGATCTGGAGGTAATGGCGTCCGATGCGGGAGGGCACAGCGATCAACTCCCGGAGTATTGTGCCGTGTTACGGAACGACGTACCGTGATATGGCATGCGGGAGCTTAGGGTCCCGCTGCGGAAGGAGTCAATGGATGCAGAACGTCCTCAATGCGCTCCGGGCCCTGGAGGAGGTCGCCACCCGGCAGCCGGTCGGCGTCACGGACCTGGCCAAGGCCCTGCGGCTGCCCAAGAGTTCGGTGCAGCGCACGCTGGTCACCCTGCACACCGCCGGCTGGATCCGCCCCGCCGGCGATGGCGCCACCCGGTGGGTGGTCACCACCAAGGCGCTGCATGTGGGGCGGCAGGCCACCAGTGAGCTGGGGCTGCGGGACGTCGCCGTTCCGGTGATGGAGGAACTGCGCCGGCAAACCGATGAGACGGTCCATCTGGCGGTGCCGGAGGGAGGCAGGGCCGTGCTGATCGAACGGCTGGAGACCACCCAACCCGTACGCATCGTCCTGCCGTTGGGCCAGAATCTCCCCCTGCACGCCTCCTCGAACGGCAAGGCCGTGCTGGCCGCCGGCCCGGCCGAGGCGGTCGAGCGGTATATCGCCCAGGGGCTGCCACGGTTCACCGACAGCACGATCACCGATCCACAGCGGCTGCGGGCCGAACTGGCCGTCACCCGGGCACGGGGCTACGCGGTCAACAGCGGGGAGTGGCGCAGCGATGTGTCGGCGGTCGCGGCGGCGGTCGTGGCGGATTCCGGACTGCCGGTGGCCGGCCTCAGCGTCAATGTGCCCACCAGCCGGATGACCGATGCCTCGCGTTCGGCGTTCGGCGCCCTGGCCGTGGAGGCGGCGAAGACGCTCGGTGCCGCCCTGTCGCACCGGTGACCGCCGGGCCGGACCTCTTGACGCCGGCGGGAGAGCCGCCCATGCTGCCGGATACCGAAAATGAGCTTTCGGATCGCGGAATTTCCGCGTGCTCGCTCATGGACGGATGGAGCACTCCTGCACCGGTCTCCACGGGCCGGAGAAAGCGAGACTCATCCGTGTACCGCCAAGCTCCCGACCCTCTTGGGCATCCGGCCCTCACCGCACTGCTCGCCGCCCTGCCCCTGCTGGTGCTCCTGACCCTGCTCGGCGTCGTACGGGCCAAGTCGCACTGGGCCGCGCTCGGCGGGCTCGCCTCCGCCGCGCTGGTCGCCGTCACCGTCTACCGGATGCCCTGGTCCCAGGTCGCCGACGGTGCGGCCGAGGGAGCGGCCTTCGGACTGTTCCCCATCGTCTGGATCGTGGTCAACGCCGTATGGATCAACAAACTGCAGCGTGCCACCGGGCATTTCGACATCGTCGGCAGGGCCTTCTCCTCGCTGTCGAACGACATCCGCGTCCAGGCCATCCTGATCGCCTACTGCTTCGGCGCCCTGGTCGAGGCCCTCTCCGGGTTCGGCACTCCCATCGCGATCACCTCACTGCTGCTGCTGGCCCTCGGGCTGCCGCCGTTGAAGGCCGCCACGGTCGCCACCTTCGCCAACACCGCACCCGCGGCCTTCGGTTCGGTGGGCAATCCCATCCAGGCGCTGTCCAAGGCCACCTCCTGCCCCGCGGCCGACCTCGGTGCCATGGTCGGCCGGCAGTCCGCGATCATCGCGGCCCTGGTGCCCTTGGTGCTGCTGCTGATGCTGGACGGCCGCAAGGGGCTGCGGGAAGCCTGGCCCGCCGCGCTGGCCGCGGGAGCGGGATTCGGCGCCGGCCAGTTCCTGTGCTCCAACTACTTCGCCTATCAGCTCACCGATGTCATCGCGGCCTTGTCCTCGACCGCCGCCCTGGTCCTCCTCCTGCGCCGGTGGGCCCCGCGGCGTCCGGACGGCGCCGCTGTTCCGCCGCCGGCCCGGGTGCCGGACCCCTGGCGCGAGATCGTCAGGGCCTTCTCCCCCTACGCGGTGCTCACCGCGCTATTCGCCCTGGCGTACTACCGTGGCCCGGTATCACGGTTCGTCAACCGCCAGAGCATCTCGTTCACTTGGCCGGGGCTGCGGGTGACCGATGCATCCGGCCGTCCCGCCACGGTGGCCACCTTCGACTTTGGCTGGTTCGGCGCCGCGGGCACCCTGCTGCTGGTCACCGGCGTACTCACGGCGGTCATTCTGCGGGTACCCGCCCGCGGCGCCGTGCGCTGCTATGGCGAGACGCTGCACCAGCTCCGCCGGGCGGCGCTCGCCATCAGCTGTGTCCTCGCCCTCTCCTACGTCATGAATCTCTCCGGGATGGCATTCTCGCTGGGCACCTGGCTCGCCGGAATCGGCAGCGCCTTCGCGGTGCTCTCCGGCTTCCTCGGCTGGTTCGGAGTGGCTCTGACCGGCTCGGACACCTCCTCCAACGCGCTGTTCGGGGCAATGCAGGTCTCCGCCGCCCGGCACTCGGGCATCTCGCCACTGCTGATGGCCGCCACCAACAGCACGGGCGGAGTCCAGGGCAAGGCGGCGGCCATGCAGAACCTCGTCATCGCGGCGAGCGCCCTGGGCATATCCGGACGGGAGGGCGAACTGCTCCGCAAGGTCATCGGCTGGAGCCTCGGAGTACTCGCCGTGCTGTGCCTCCTGGCCTGGCTCCAGTCCACCCCGGCCCTGGGCTGGATGGTCCCGGACGGCTGACCTCCGGGGCGCCGGGGGTCAGAGCCGGTTCATCCGGCTGTACGGGCTGATGATCCGGGTCTGGTGGGAGCCGAAGTCGACGAGCATCGCGATGCCGTCCTCGACCCCGATGATCTTGCCGAGTCCGTACTGATCGTGTGAGACCCGGTCTCCCAGGCTGAAGTGCTTGGCCGACGGAGCGGCCGGGGCTTCGAAGGGACTGGTGGGCAGGTGGCGCCGAGGCGTGGATGGTTTCGTCATCGTGCAGCCAGTATGCGCCCGCGGACGCATGATCGGTCAGCCCGCGAGCAAGGCGATAGTCATCGAGACCGGCGCCGGGGCTTGCCGCGCCCGCCGCTCTTGGGACCGCCGGAACGGCTCCGAGGGCTCTTGCCGGCCGCTCTGCCGGCCGCGGGCTTCCGCTGGGCGCCGCCCGGGTCGGGGCGCTTGCCCTTGGGCTGGGCCGGGGCCGGGGGGCGACCGCGTGAGCTGTTGACGGTCCGCCCCCGGACGATCCCGATGAACTGCTCCACCAGGTCGGTGGTCCGCTCCTGCGGCCAGGACAGGGCGACGCGCGACTCGGGGGCGCCCAGGACCGGCCGGTAGGTGAGGTCCTTGCGGTGATGCAGGCGGGCGAGCGACTGCGGAACCACCAGCAGTCCCACCCCCGCCGCCACCAGTTCGACGGCGGCCGCCGTCGTGGTGGGACGCTCGACCGCGGGCTGCCCCGGCCGGGACTCCCAGTCGAGGACGTCGTCGAGGGGATGCAGCACGATGTCGTCGGCGAGATCCTCGGCGGACACCTCGTCGACCGCCGCCACGGCATGGTCCTTCGGGACCACGACCACCGTCGTCTCGGTGTAGAGGGGGATCGCGCTGAGATCCGCCCGGTCCACCGGCAGCCGTACGAAACCGGCGTCGGCGCCGCCGCCCCGCAGCAGGTCACACGCTCCGGCGGCGGGCACCGTGACGAGGGTCAGCGGGACTTCGGGCAGCCGCTCGTTCCAGATCCGCACCCACTTGGTGGGCGTCACCCCCGGGACATAGGCGAGCCGGAACAAAGGGGATACTTCCGAGCCTGTCACTCCGCCAGGCTACCGGTCACGGCCGGCGGTGGCGCACGCACGCTCGATATACCCTTGACATCATGACGTCGCACCAGACCACCCAGACGATGAAGCCCGCGACCGCGGCGAAGAAGCTGGGTGTGTACCTCGAGGCCACCCCCGCCGAGTTCCGGGAGGGTGTCGTCTCGCGGGCCGAGTTGAACGCGCTGCAGACCGATCCGCCCCAGTGGCTGCTGGAGCTGCGCCGCAACGGCCCGCACCCCCGGCCGGTGGTCGCGGCGAAGCTGGGCGTCTCCATCTCGGGGCTCGCGCGTGGCGGGGTCACCGAGGCGCTCACCACGGAGCAGATCGACGCGCTGAAGACGGACAGTCCCGAGTGGCTGCAGCGGGAACGCGCCACCCAGGCCGAGGTCCGCAAGGAAGCGGTGCGCATCAAGGAGAAGAACGCGGCGCGGGACGACCAGGTCCGCTGACACCGTCCCCGGCCGCCCTCCCGCCATCAGCACCGGGCCGCGGTACGGACCCGTCGGGTACGGCGCCAGGCCCATCCGGCGAGCAGCGGTGTGACCACTCCTGCCGCGGCGAACACCGACGCCAGCAGCAGCCGGCCGATGACGCCGGACGAGCCGACCGCCGGCGAGACGACCGCGGGGCCGATGGCCTGGACCGCGGCTTCGCCGGTGGCCGCCGCGCCTTGATAGGCGCCGGTCTGCCGGGAATCCATCAGCGCGACGGACAGGCCCCACCGGGCACCGACGAAGTAGAGCTCGCCCCCGACATGGACCAGGCCGGCCACCACGACCAGCAGGGACGCCAGGGCCGCGCCCGGCCGGCTCGCCGCGCCTGCCGGCGGTGCGCCGGGTCACCGGGACCTGAAAGGCCGCCACACAGGCCGAGGTGAGCCCGTCGAGGGCCAGGGCACCGGTGTGACCGCCCGCCGGTCGCACGACAGCACGGCGGCCCCATGCCCGCGCCGACGGCATAGCCGATGCGCTGCACCGCCCGGACCCGGGCCAGCAGGGTCAACTGCCCGACAGCCGGGTCATGGTGCGACGAGGAGAAGGTGGCAGGGGCGTGCTCACTCGGTGCGGTCGTCGGCGACGCTCCGGTTCCCCTGCCCGCACCAGGCACAGTCGGGGTTCCGGGTGAACTCGTCGGGCGAAGTCGCATAGGACTGCAGGGAGATGTTGAGCCGCTTGCCGACGAGGCCCGGCTCGGTATAGCCGGTGGCCAGCCTGAGCGCCTCATTGGCGGCCAGGCCCGCGATGGCGCTGAGCGACGGCGCGCTCTGCCAGGCATTGACCTTCCGGATCGGCGATGCCCGCACATTGGTCTTGCGCAGCGCGGATGTCGTTTCGCTGCCACCCCACCAGAGCTTCTGCATCTGCGGGCGCACACAGCGCAGACAAGGGCCGGTCCCGTCATTGGGATACAGCGGACCGACGGCGATGTCGAAGGGATCGCCCGCGATCTCGATGATGGGGATGCGGTGCTCGAAGGCGACTCGGTGAATGATCTCCTCGGCCGTCCTCTTGACGAAATAGACGAAGCCCGGTTCGCCCCGGGTCTCATAGGCGGAGAACTGGAGTTGCTGCCGGTCGTAGCGTTCGAACTCGGCACTGCTCAGGACCGAGGATTCGCGCGCCCCGTCATCCAGCAGCCGGGCTTCCGCTTTTCTTGTCGGTTTCCTACTCGGCGTCCGCCAGTTCGCGAGCCTCGTAGTACATCTGGAATTCCTCGGCGACCAGCGCGACCCGCTCTTCGAGCGCCTCAAGTTCGATGTTGACGGCCACTTCCGGGCACCTCCTCTGTCGCTGTCCATGCTTCACCTGATTCGCGAGCACGCGCACCACGGGTTTTTGATGTGATTCACATCACGTTATGCAGGAGTGTGTCGCAAAGGTTTGCGCAATGCCTATACAGGCTGGTTTCGGCCAGGTAGGTTGCCGTGCACCGGCCAGGTCGAAGGCGATCTGCGCCGTGGAAGGGAGCGGATCATGAGACATCGGCGTCTGTGTGTTCCCGCCAGAGCGTCGGTCATCGCCGTGACGGGCCTGGCCCTGCTGGCGGTTGGCTGCACCTCCACCAGGAGTGGCGGATCCGGCGGTGGCCAGGGCTCGGGCGGCAAGGTGGCCGTCGGGCTGGTGACCAAGACCAACAGCAACCCCTACTTCGTCAAGCTGCGTGAGTCGGCCAAAAACGAGGCGGACAAACGCGGGGTCGAACTGATCGCGCTGGCGGGCAAGTTCGACGGCGACAACCAGGGCCAGGTCGATGCGATCAACAACCTGGTGGCGCAGAACGTCAAGGGCATCCTGATCACCCCCAGCAACTCGCAGGGTGTCCTGGGTGCCATCAAGGCGGCCCGCGCCAAAGGCGTCGTGGTGATCGCCCTGGACACGGCGACCGAGCCGCCGGACGCGGTGGACGCCACCTTCGCCACCGACAACAAGGCCGCCGGCGTCACCCAGGGCAAGTACGTCAAGGCCGCGCTGGGGCAGCGCGAGCCCCAGGTGATGCTGCTGGACGGCACGCCCGGTTCAACGGTGGACGACCTGCGCCACAAGGGCTTCCTGGAGGGCTTCGGGCTGGACGGGAAGTCGCCTCGGATCAAGGGCACCGCCGTCACCAACGGCGATCAGACCAAGGCGCAGACGGCGATGGAGAACCTGCTGCAGCGCAATCCCGACGCCAACGCCGTCTACACCATCAATGAGCCCGCCGCCGCAGGCGCCGCCCAGGCGGTGGGCGGGAAAAAGGGTGTGGTGATCGGTTCGATCGACGGCTCCTGCACGGGCGTGCGCAATGTCCAAGGCGGCAAGTTCGCCGCGACCGTGATGCAATTCCCGCAGAAAATGGCGCAGATGGGCGTCGACGCGGTCGCCGACTACGCCAAGAGCGGCACCAAGCCCAAGGGGTTCATCGACACCGGCTCCCAGCTGATCACCGACAAGCCTGCCGATGGCGTGGCGTCCAAGGACACCGCCTGGGGCCTGAAGAACTGCTGGGGCTGAGACCGTGACCGCCACCCAGACATCCCCTGCCGTCGGAGTCCTCCCCGGCAGGACCGGGGCGAAGAACGCCCTCTCCCGTGCGCTGGCCCATACGACGGCCGGCCCGCTGGCCGCGCTGATCGTGGCGGTGGCCGTGTTCGCACTGACCACCGACACCTTCTTCACCCTCGACAACGGGTCGCTGATCGTTGAGCAGTTCCTGGTCATCGGCACCCTCGCCCTGGGACAGACCCTCATCATCCTGACCTCGGGCATCGACCTGGCCAACGCCGCCACCATGGTGCTGGGCACCCTCATCATCGCCAAACTGGGCCAGAACTCCCTGCCGGGAGGCCTTGCCCTGGTCGCCGGAATCCTCCTGTGCACGGCCATCGGAGCGCTGTCCGGAACACTGGTGACCCGCCTTCGGCTGCCTCCGTTCATTGTCACCCTCGGCGTGCTCAGCGTGCTGACGGCCACCAGCCAACTGTTCGCCAACGGCGAGAGCTTCGCCGTTCCCTCCGGGGTGCTGACGTTCCTGGGCGAGCGCTCCTACCTCTTCGGACGGATCGAAGTCACCTATGGCATGGGAGCGATGCTCATCCTCGCCGTGGGCCTGTGGTTCCTGCTCACCCAGACCTCCTGGGGACGCAATGTCTACGCCATCGGAGACGAAGAGGAATCGGCCCGGCTCACCGGCGTCAACACCCGGCGCACCCTGCTCAGCGTGTATGTCCTGGCCGGATTCGTCTACGCCATCGCCGCCTGGCAGGCTCTCGGCCGCATCCCCAACGCCGACCCGAACGCCTTCCAGACCGGCAACCTCGACAGCATCACCGCCGTCGTCATCGGCGGCACCAGCCTCTTCGGCGGCCGCGGCGGCATCCCCGGCACCGTGCTCGGCGCCCTGGTCGTCACCGTGCTGGCCAATGGACTGACCCAGGCCGGCATCGACAGCCTCTACCAGCAGGTCGCCACCGGCATTCTCGTCATCGCCGCCGTCGCCGTCGACCGTGTCGTCCGCAGGAGGGCCACATGAACCACCAGCCGGACACGACACCGAAGCCGCCCGCCGAACACGGCACCGAGGTGGTGATGCGCGCCGGTGGACTCGTCAAGCGCTACGGCAACGTCGTGGCGATCCGCGAATCCGACTTCGAGGTCCGGGCCGGCGAGGTCCTGGCCGTCGTCGGCGACAACGGCGCCGGCAAGTCCAGCCTCATCAAGGCCCTCACCGGCGCCCTCATCCCCGACGCCGGAACCATCGAACTGGACGGAAAACCCGTCCACTTCCACGGCCCCCGCGACGCACGCGCCGCGGGCATCGAGACCGTCTACCAGACCCTCGCCGTCGCCCCGCAGATGGACATCGCCACCAACCTCTTCCTGGGCCGCCCCCTGCGCCGGCCCGGTGCGCTCGGCTCCGTGCTGCGCATGCTCGACCACAAGGGCATGCGCACCCGGGCCGCCGAACAGCTCGACCAGCTCGGCATCGCCACCATCCAGGACATCACCCAGCTCGTCGGCACCCTCTCCGGCGGCCAACGACAGGCCGTGGCCGTCGCCCGGGCCGCCATGTTCGGCACCCGCATGATCATCATGGACGAGCCGACGGCCGCCCTGGGCGTGCGCGAATCCCGCCAAGTCCTGGATCTCATCGCCCGCATCCGTGACCGGGGAGTCCCCGTCGTGCTCATCAGCCACGACATGCCCCAGGTCTTCGAGATCGCCGACCGCATCCATGTCCACCGGCTCGGACGGCGCACCGCCCTCGTCGACCCCAAGGCATGCTCGATGACGGAGGTCGTGGGACTGATGACCGGCGCGCTGCAGATGAACGAGGACGGCACGCTGCGCGAGAGCACCGTGCGATCCATGGCGGAGGACGAGAGCGCTCCGCACGACACCGCGGAGCTGTCCCGATGACCATCAGCGACAACAACCGGCTCGCCCAGGCGGGCACCCCGTGCGCGGCGACGCTCTATGCGCAGCCCTCGCTGGACACGCTCACCCGGCGCGCCCTGGACCTGGCCCGCGCCCGGCGCGTACTCCTGGGCATCGTCGGGGAGCCCGGGGCGGGCAAGTCCACCCTCGCCCAGCAGCTCCTGGCCGGAGTGGAAGCCCAACAGCCGGGGCTGGCCGTGGCGGTGTCGATGGACGGTTTCCACCTGGCCCAGAAGGTGATCGACGCCCGAGGGCAGGGGGCCAGCAAGGGGGCGATCGACACCTTTGACGCCCATGGCTTCCTCGCCCTGCTCCAGCGCACCCGCCAGGAACCGACACACAGCGTCTGGTGGCCCGAATTCCGGCGCGACCTCGAAGAACCCGTGGCCGGAGCGATCGAAGTCGCCCCGCAGCACCGCCTGGTCATCGTCGACGGCAACTTCCTGCTCTCCACCCGGCAGCCCTGGGAGCAGGTCAAGAGCCAACTCGCCGAAGCCTGGTTCCTCGACGCCGCACCGCAGGCCCGGCAGGAGCGGCTCATCCGCCGCTACATCAGCTATGGCTTCACCCCCGAGGCCGCCCACGCCAAGGCCTGCGGCGTCGACGAACGCACCAGCGCCCTGATCCGGAGCACCGCCTCCCGCGCCGACCTCACCCTCGGCGAAGCCCGAAACACAGCCCGATAAGATCCGGACATGCCAGGCAGAGCACCCCGACAGACGCCCACCATGTCCGATGTCGCCCGGCGGGCGGGGGTGTCCGTCTCCACCGTCTCTCATGTGCTCAACAAAACCAGGCCCGTTGCCGCCGCAACGGCACGCAGTGTCCTGGACGCCGTCGCCGCCGTCGGATACGTCCCCGACGCCGTCGCCCGCGCCCTGGACAACACCGGCTACGGCACCATAGGCCTGGCCATGTCCGCCCTGTCCAATCCCTACTTCAGCAATGTCGTCCACGGCATCGACCGCCATGCGTCCGCCGCCGGGTACTCCCTGCTCCTCGCCGACACCCATGACGAACGCGACGCGGAGATCAAAGCCGTCAGCGAACTCCTGCGCCGCAGGGTCAGCGCCATCCTCCTGGCCCCCTCCGGAGACGGGGCGCAGGCCATCCGCTACGCCGGCCAGGTCGACATCCCCGTCGTCGTCATCGACCGCTTTGTCACCGCGGCCGTCGACCAGATCGCCGTGGACAACACCGAACCCACCGCGGCCCTCGTCGACCACCTCGCCTCCATCGGGCACACCCGCATCGCCGTGATCACCGGACGCGAAGGGCTCACCACCACCGGCGAACGCCGGCTCGGCTATCAACTGGGCCTGCGCCGCAACGGCATCGACGCCGTTCCCCACTACGAAGTCAGCGGCGACTCCAGCGAAGAAGGCGCCCACACCGCGGTCAACCGGCTCCTTGCCCTGCCCGAACCCCCCACCGCGCTCGTCGCCGGGAACAACCGCATGACGATCGGCGCCATGCGCGCCCTGCGCGCCGCCGGTGTCAGCATCCCCCGGGACATGGCCCTGGTCTCCTTCGACGACTTCGAATGGGCCGACCTCTTCCACCCCCGGCTCACCGCCATCGCCCAGCCCGCCCTGTCCATCGGCGAACAAGCCGTCTCCATGGCCCTGTCCAGGCTCGGCACCCCCAGCCTGCCGCCGCGCAAAATCACCATCAACCCGACGTTCGTCCACCGCGAATCCTGTGGCTGTCCCGCCTGAGAACCACAGACCGGGCGGGCTCGTCAGCGGATGCCGTCTCCCCGCAGGGGAAAGCGCAGCCGGAAGCGCGCCCCGCCGCCCGGTGCCTGTTCGGCGGTGAGTTCGGCATTGTGGGCGCGGGCGATCTGGCGGGCCATTTGGACAGCAGCCGGGCCGGCCCCCCGGCCGCTACCGGGTGTGAGCGGTCAGAGCCGCTCGAATCCCCGTACCCGCTCCCAGTCGGTGACCGCGCTCTCGAACGACTCCAGCTCGGCCCTGGCCGCTCGCGCGAGATGGCCCACCACGTCCTGGCCGAAGGCCTTCGCGGCGATGTCGCTGTTCTCCCACCGGTGCAGCGCCGCGGTGAGCGTGGCGGGCAGCCGGGGCACGGAGGGGTCGGCCAGGGCATTGGAGCCGTGCGGGGCCGGCAGCGGCAGCTCGTTCTCGATGCCGTACAGGCCGGCCGCCACCGCGGCGGCCACCGCCAGATAGGGGTTGGCGTCGCCACCGGGCACCCGGTGCTCGATGCGCAGGGAGTGCCCGTCGCCGACGACCCGCACGGGGCAGGTGCGGTTGTCGCGGCCCCACCCGATCCCGGTCGGGGCGAACGCTCCGGGGCGAAGCCGCTTATAGGAGTTGATGTTGGGGGCCATCAGCAGGGTGAAGTCGGCCAGACAGGCCAGCTGCCCGGCGATGAAGTGCCGCATGAGGCCGGACATGCCGTCGTCGGCCGCCGGGTCGGCGAGGACGGCCGAGCCGTCGGTACCGCGCAACGACAGGTGGATATGGCAGGAATTGCCCTCACCCTCGTCGAACTTGGGCATAAAGGTGACGGCGCGTCCCTCCCCGGCGGCCAGCTGCTTGACGCCGTTCTTGAAGAACACATGGTTGTCGCAGGTCTTCATCGCCTCGTCATAGCGGAAGACGATCTCGTACTGCCCGGGGTGGACCTCTCCCCGCGCGGTCTCCATCCGCAGCCCCGCCCGGGCCATCTCCCGGCGGATGCGGCGGAGCAGCGGCTCCATGTCGTGCAAACCCTGGAGGGAGTAGTCGACGTTGTAGCGGGTTGCGGTCTCCAGGCCGTGGTAGCGGCGCTCCCAGGCCTGTCGGTACGAGTCGCCGAAGGCCAGGAACTCCAGCTCGGTCCCGGCGAAGGCGGTCAGGCCGTGCGCCGCGAGCCGGTCGAGCTGCTCGCGCAGGATCCGGCGGGGTGCGACCCGCACCGGCTCTCCGCCCGGCCAGGTGGCGTCGGCCAGGACCAGGGCGGTGCCGGGGTCCCAGCCGGGAAGGCGCACGGTGTCCGGGTCGGGGCGGAGGAGGAAGTCGCCGAAGCCGGTGTTCCAGGCGTCGATGGCGTAGCCGGGGCCGGTCTCCATCTCGACGTCCGTCGCCAGCAGGTAGACGCAGGCGCTGAAGCCCTGCTCGGCCGCCTCGTCGAGGAAGTGGGCCGCCGACAGCCGGCTGCCCTGCAGCCGGCCCTGGAGGTCGGGCACCGCGACGATGACCTCCTCCAGGCGTCCGGCCTCGGCTTCGGCGCGCAGCTGCGCGTAGCGGGACTCGTGAGGGGAGTGGGGCATGGTCACTTCTGATCCTCGGGGGAGACGGCGGCGAGCGGGTTGGTGATCCGGCCGTGCACGACGTCAAAGCCCTCGTCGCGCTCGGAGCGGTCGTGGAAGCCGCCGCCCAGCAGCTGCTCCCGGTTGAGGGCGACCCGGTCGAAATCGGGTGCCAGCAGGCCGAAGTCCGCGAAGCGGTCGCCGAGTTCGGGGAAGCGGTCGTGGTAACGGCCGATCTCCGTGCGGACCATGGACCAGAAGGTGTCCTCCGGGATGTCCAGATGCTCGGCGAGCAGCGGGGCGAAGAACCGGAAGTGCCCCGCGAAGACGGCGCTGAGCAGGGAGTGGGCCAGCTCGTGGGCGGGCCAGCGCAGCAGGACGCGATCGGCGCGCTCGGACAGCGCGGCGTACTGGGGGTGGTCGCCGGGCAGCAGGTTGACGTCCTCGGCGAAGTCCTTGACGGCGATGCCGATGGGGTTGTCCTCGGCGTCGTACAGGACGACGGTGTTCTCGCCGTGCGGGCAGAAGGCCACGCCATAGCGGTAGAGGTGGTGCAGCAGCCCGGGCAGCAGCGCCGACAGGAAGGCGGCCAGCCACTCCTGCGGCCGCCGGCCGGAGCGGCCCACCAGCTCGGTGACCAGGGCCCGGCCGTCGGAGCCGACCTTCAGCAGGGCGGCCATGGTGCGGGCCCGCTCCCCTTCGCCGAGCAGGGCGCCCACCGGCTCGCGCCAGACCGCGCCGAGCAGTTCGTGATAGCGGTAGGGCGCGTCCTCGACCGACTCGTACAGCGGGTGGCTCACGGATACGGCGGCGACCTCGCCGAGCGGGTGGAAGCGCAGTTCGTCGCGGAGGTAGGGGTCGTCGGCGCGCAGGCCGTGGAGCCAGGAGCTGACGTCCGGGGCGGCGTGCGTGGGCTCCGTCGAAAGGCCGCGCCACACCAGGGTGTTGCGGATGAGGAGGGGCACCTTGACATTGCGCCGGTGCGGGTGGTCGAGGTTGGCGAGGGTGCGGATCGACTGGAGCGGGCGGTAGCGGTCCGGGCTCTCGCCGAGCCTGACGATCCGGCCCTCGGCGAGGTACGGGGCGAACAGGGTCTCCACGGCCTCGTCCCAGTGGAAGGGGTGGACGGGCAGCCAGGCGAAATCGGAGGCCGGGTACGGGCCTTCCGCGCACGCCTTCTCCAGCACGCCGGTGAAGCGGTCGCGGACCGCGTCGTCCAGCTCCTCGCTCAGCAGCGTCCGGGCGTCGAGTCCCGGAACGCCCGAGTACGCGGCGAGGCCACGGTGCACGGCCGCCCAGATCAGGCGGACGGCACCGGCGGTCTCGGGGGAGTAGGCCGTCGAGTCGGCGGCGGAGAAGCCGAGGCGGCCCTTGTTGAGCAGCATGCACGGATGCCCGTCCTGGTGTGCCTCCAGGCCCAGATGGTCCAGGTCGGCCAGGGCGGACGCGGGCAGCGCGCGGGAGAGCGACTCGGCGTCGACACGCCGGGTGGCGGTCAGCTCGCGCAGCACCTCGGCGGTGGTGGGGCCGTCCCAGCCGAGCACGGCCCGGGCGTCGAGCAGGAAGCGCTCCGGCCCCGCCGCACCATCCTCGGGAGCCGGGTGGCGTACGGGCGCGGCGGCCAGCCGCCAGGTTCCGAAGGTGCCGCGTGCGGCGCGGAACGTCCAGTGGACACCGTCGGCGAAGTCCAGGCGGTAGGCGCCGGCACCGGCCGTCCGGTCCGGCTCGGGGGTCAGCAGCTCCTCGTAGGCGAATTCCTCGACGGCCTTGACCAGCAGTCGGCGTCCTGCCTCGGCCCAGGTGTCTCGGGTGGCGTTCATCGGTCGTACTCCTTGGCGGGGACAGTGACGGGGACGGGTGGTTCGGCGGGGGCGGATGGTTCGGCGGGGGCCGGCGCGGTGGCCGGCCGGGCCGTGGCGGTCGCGGTCGCGGCCTTGGGCAGGGAGGCCGCGGCGACGCACCCCAGGGCCACCGCGGCGATCGTCAGGGGGAGAGCGAGGTCGTGGGAGACGGCGGCCGCGGAGACCAGGGGAGCGGCGAGCAGGCCGGCCGATCGCACGGTCTCCACGGCGGTGAACGCGGGCCCGGCCGTGCCCGTGGAGGTGAACATCCGCATTTCCACCGCCACTTGGGCCAGTCCCAGCCCCAGGCCTGCCAGCATCCGGCCGCACACCAGCGCCGGCAGCCCGTCGGCCGTGTACTGCCAGCCGAACCCGGCCGCGCACACCACGGCCGCCACCGGCAGCAGCCGGTGACCGAACCGGTCATGGCACCAGCGAGCGGCCGGCAGCACCGTCAGCGCGGCCACGCTGGGCAGGAAGAACAGCACGGCACCGCCGGCGGACCCGCTGCCCAGCCCCTCGGCGAACTCGGTGAAGAACGGACGGGCCACCGCGACGGCGAAGTCGAAGGCGACGCCGATCACGGCGGCCTGCGCCAGCAGCAGCCACCACCGGCGCCCGCGTGTCTGCCGCGCGGGGACGGCGGCGGGCTTCCTCCGGGCCGGCGGCAGCCTGCGCAGGACGCGCACGATCAGCACGGCCAGGACCACGTCGACCACCGCGAACGCCGAGACACCCAGCCGGGGATCGGGCAGGGCGAGCACGCCCGCCCCCACCAGGGTGGCCGCCACCGCCGCCACATGGAAGACGAGGACGATGGAGCGCACGGCGGCCAGTTCGGCGTGCTCGGCGTCGTGCTGCCCCCCGGCCGCCTTGCGGGTGTGCTCGGCGATGAAGGCCGGATAGGCCAGCAGCAGCGCGGCGTTGGCGGCCACCGAGGCCGCCGACAGGGCGGTGAAGGCGGCGTAGCCGGGGGCGAAGCCCAGCAGGACATCCACCACGGCCGCCGAGCACAGCCCGGTCACCACCAGCTGGTGCAGCGGGCGGTGGCGGGCCGCCAGTCCCCACAGCGGCAGCGCGATCAGCCCGACGATCCGGCAGACCCACAGATACAGGCCCGTGGCCCCGGGGTCGTCGATGCCATAGAGGCGCTCGAGCAGCTGGGGCAGGAAGGGGGCGAGCGCGGTCTCGGCGATGAGATAGAGCGCGATCACCGCGATCAGGACGGCCCGCAGCGGCAGCCGCGACCGCTCGGGGGCCGCTTGCGCGGCCTGCCGGACTGCGGTCACCGGTACGTCCCGATGGGGTCCTGACGAGGCGCCCCGGCGGGCGGCTCCGCGCTCTCCGGCGCACCGAAGGTCGTCCAGGCGGCCCGCTCGGGGACGGGCAGCACGGCCCGCCCGCAGACCGCATTGAGGATCTTCGCCGCGCGCCAGGCGCCCAGCGTGAGATCCGGGGCGCCCACGCCATGCGTGTGCATCTCGGCATTCTGGACGTAGAGCGTGCCGCCGACGCGCGGGTCGAGAGCGACCCGGTATTCGCCGTCGACCCGGTAGCGCTGCCGGTCGTCCCAGTCCACCAGGTCGCTCATGGTGTCCAGGAACGCCGGGCGGGTGGCCGCGTAGCCGGTGGCGGCGACGATCGCGGAGGTGCGGAAGGTGAACTCGCCGTCCTGCCGGCCGTGTCGGCAGGTCAGCAGATAGCCGTCGCCGTCCGGGCGGACGGCGTGCAGCTCGACGCCGGGGTGCAGGTCCGCGCGGGGACGGCCGCCGCCGATGGTCCGCTCGTACAGCTCGTCGTGGATCTCGCCGAGCGTCTCGGAGCTGACGCCCTTGTAGAGCTGCCACTGTTCGCGCACCAGGTGTTCGCGGCGCTCCTCGGGCAGGGCGCGGAAGTAGCGGATGTAGTCGGGGGTGAAGTGCTCGAGGCCGATCTTGGAGTACTCCATCGGTGCGAACGCGGGAGTACGGGCCAGCCAGCGGGTGAACGGCCCGCCCCGGCCCTGGCCGTCCTGCCGGCGGATGAGGTCCAGCACGACCTCGGCGCCGGACTGCCCGGCCCCGATGACGGTGACGTCCTCGGCGCCGGCCAGGGACTCCCGGTGGGTGCGGTAGTCGGCGCTGTGCAGCACCCTGCCCCGGTGTCCGTCCGTCAGCAGCGGCCGCAGCGGTTCGGGCACCACGGGGTTGGTGCCGACGCCGAGGACGACCTGGCGGGCCAGCACCCGGGTTGCGGTGCCGTCGGCACCGCGGTGGCTCACCGCGAAGGCACCGGACGCCCGGTCCCAGTCGACGGTGGTGACCTCGGCGTCGAACCGGCAGGAGGGAAGCCGTTCGGCGACCCAGCGGCAGTAGTGGTCGTACTCGCGGCGCGGGATGAGGAAGCGCTCGGAGAAGAAGAAGGGGAACATCCGGTCGTGGGACCGCAGGTAGTTCAGATATGACCAGGGGCTGGTGGGGTCGGCCATGGTCACCAGGTCGGCGAGGAAGGGCACTTGGAGGGTGGTGCCCTCCATGAGCAGACCGGGATGCCAGGAGAAGGCCGGCTTGGCGTCCAGGAACAGGGCGTTCAGGTCCGGCACGCCGTCCGCGAGGGCGGCCAGCGACAGGTTGAACGGGCCGACGCCGACACCGACGAGGTCATAGGGGGTGTGCGCGTTCAACGCCGGGCCTCCGCGAGGGGATTGGGAAGGTCGATGTAGACGGACTGGGTGTGTACGTCGCCGACGAGTTCGTCGAGCCCGTCCACGCAGGTGAGGTAGTTGCCCTTGCAGCGCAGCACCGGTGCGTCCAGGAGCAGGTCCAGCAGCGTCCTGGCGCCGGGCTCGGTGGCGCGCAGCCGCTCCAGCCGGGCGCCGAGGACGCGCAGCAGGGCGTGCTCCTCGGCCAGCCCCTGGGCGCCCATCGAACCGATGAGGCCGAACAGGTTGCCGATCCCGAGGTAGTAGCCGACCCGTTCGTCGACGAAGGCGTCGTCGAAGACGAGTTCCACGCCGTCCGTGACCCCGGGCAGCAGCCGCTCGATCTCGGCGGCCCGGGACCGGGCGAGGTAGTAGCCCTGGCTGTCGCGGTACCAGCCGGCCAGCGGCAGGCCGTCCTCGCCGAGGGCGACCAGGGTGTTCTGGTGGTGCGGTTCGAGCGCGATGCCATAGCGTGCCTGGAGCCGGATGAGGGGTACCGCGAGGACCTCGAGGTAGCGCTCCAGCCAGCGGGCGGCCGCTTCGGCGACGGTCACGCCGTGCGAGCGGGCGGCGCGTGCCACGGCCTCGGCGAGCAGCGAGCGGTGGCGCGGGGCGGTTCCGTCGCCGGGGCCGGTGCGCTCGGCCAGCAGGCCGGCCACGCACAGTCCTTCGCGGGCGCCGCCACGGAACGGGTTGTCGCGGATGGCGGTCTCAAGTCCGGTTTCCGCGCCGGAGGTTCCGGCGGAGACCCAGGCGAAGTCCCGCAGGACCGTGAAGCGAGGGTGCTCGGCGCGCAGCCAGTCGGCCGGTCCGGCGGCGAGCAGCCGGGCGGCGCCCAGGCCCAGGCGCAGCTCGCCGCGCAGGTTGTTGCGCCGGGAGTTGGTGATGCGCATGCCGAGCGACAGCTTCAGCATCACCTCGGCGTCCGGGCGGTGCACGGTGCGCACCGAGGACGTCGGGTGCCAGGGGGCGCCGCCGGGGCCGAGGGGAATCAGCAGCCCGTCGTCGACCAGCTTTCGGACCTCCGGCCGGTTGAGGACCTCCCGGGCCTGCCAGGGGTGGGCCGGCAGCGGAACGGTTCCGGCCGGCCGGTCGACGCCCTCGGCCAGCGGGCCCAGCAGCTCGGTGACCGGTCGGCCGTTCCAGCTCTCCCCGGCCACGATGCCGGGGTGGGCGGCGAACCAGTGCAGCGGGAAGGAGCCGCGCAACTCCGGTGAGTATGCCGCCAGTTCGGACTCGGTGGCCTCCTCCCGGCTCTTGGGCGCCGGGTGGAAGGGGTGGCCCAGCAGGAGGGCCTGCTCGGCGTCGAGGAAGGGAGTCGCTCCCGCGGAGCCCGGGGGCTCGGTGCGGCGCGCGGTCAGATGGGCGGCGATGCGGGCGGCGGAGTTGAGGACCCGGCCGGCGGCGTCCGAGCCCAGATGGGCCGGGTGGCCACGGCCGGTGGTGGACTCCCGGATCGCCGCCGAGGCCACCAGCGTGACATCGGCGGGCGGCGGGACGGCCCGGCCGGTACCGAGGACGGCCGGATCGCCGAAACGGTGCCGGCCGGTGGCGGAGCGGTAGCGCACCGGAACGCTGAGCCGCAGCCCGCTGGCGGGCAGCTCGAGCGTCAACTCCCGGCCGCTGTGCGGGACGTCGGTGGCCGTCTCCCGGACATAGGCGCGCAGCAGGGTCTCGGTGGCGGCCGAGTCGGCGGCCCGCGCCGGGTCGGGGTGGTCCAGAGGGTCCGGCCCGGTCGGCGCGGGCGGGTCGGGGGTGAGGGTCATCGGGGACTCCGGTGCGAGGTCGGGCTCAGAGCAGGACGCGGTCGGCGACGGGGTGGCCGAGGAAGGAGTGCATGGCGAACTCCCAGCCGTAGGAGCCCGCGCAGGGGAAGACGGCAATGTCACCGGCGCGCACCCGGTCGATGCGCACATCCCGCAGCAGGGTGTCCTCGGGGGTGCACAGCTCGCCGACGAAGGTGACGCGGGTGCCGGCGGCGGAGGGGCGTGGGCAGTCCTCCGGCCAGTGCTCGACGGGCAGTACCGCGACGTTGTGCACGATGTCCCAGGACGTGGGGAGCTGGAAGTGGTTGATGCCGCCGCGCAGTGCCACGAACGACTGCCCGTAGGAGTGCTTGACGTCCGTGACCTCGGCCGCGTACCAGCCGCAGTCGGCGACGAGGAAACGCCCGGGCTCCAGAGCCACCTTCACTCCGGCCGGGGGCTCGACGGCGGCCACCAGCTCACCGAAGCGGGCCACGTCGAAGGGTTTCTCGCCCTCGAAGGCGACCCCGATGCCGCCTCCGACGTCGATATGGCGCAGGTCGATGCCGTGTTCGGCGGCGGTGGTCCCGCTCCACTCCACGCACCAGCGCAGATATGCCGCGTGGGTCTCGGCGTCGAGGTTGTTGGAGGCCGCGTGGATATGGAAGCCGATGAGGTCGATCCCCGGCAGCCGCCGGGCGATGCGCACCGCTTCGGCGACATCCGGCTCGGCGACGCCGAACTGTGAGGGCTCGCCGCCCATCCGGAGCGACCCGGTGACCGGGATCGCGGCCGGGTTGACGCGCAGCGCGACCCGGGCGGTGGTGCCGCGTTCCCGGGCGATGCGACTGATGCGGTGCAGTTCGAGGGGGCTCTCGGCGTTGATGGCCTCGACGCCCGCCTCGACCAGACCGGTCAGCACGGGAACGGACTTGGCCGGTCCGGCGGCGACGACCGGTGCCGGTCCGGAGGCGGCCGGCTTCGCGGTGGTGGCGAGGGCGAGTTCGGAGAGCGAGGCGACCTCGAAGCCGTCGACATGCGGGGCGAGGGCGTGCACGATGCCGGGGAAGGAGTTGGCCTTGACGGCGTAGTAGACCGCTGCCCAGCCGGGCAGGGCGGTGCGCAGCTCGCGGGCGCGGCCGGCGGCTATGCCGCCGTCGTAGAGATAGGCCGCCACCGGGGTGGTGGTCCCGGCGAGTTCGAGAAGGTAGCGCTGCACCCGCGCGGGCAGGACGTCCTGCGGGTGGGCGGAGCGGGGCGCCGCGGACGGCGGGAGTTCGATGGACACGTCGGCTGCCTTGCTGAGGATGAAGAGGGAAGGGGTTGTTCGGCGCGGAGTCGAGGTCAGTCCCGGCGCAGCGGGCGTACGACCATGGTGTGCGGGCGCCAGCCGGGGTAGGGCTCCATGGTGCCGACCGGGGTGAATCCATAGGCGGCGTACCGGTCCAGGACGACGCTGTTGCCATCGGCGATCAGGGCGGCGGCCCGTTCTTCGGCCCGCCGCGAGAGGAAGGCCTCGACGAGCGTCCGCCCGACGCTGCCGCGGCGCCAGCGGACGCCGACGAGGAGTTCGCACAGGCCCACCGTCCGTCCGGGGTGCTCGCGGGTGAACTCCGGTTCCGGCGCCGGGCTCAGCCCTTCCCACCAGAGGGAGTCCTCCGGCAGGCGGTAGCCGTAGAGATATCCGGCGACCTCGTCGCCGTTGAAGGCCGCGACGAGCTCGAAGCCGGGCCGTGCGCAGTGTCGTGCCAGCCGTTCGGCGATCGGTGGGTCACTGTGGTCGCCGAGATCCAGCGCATCGGCGTAGACGTCCTCATAGGCACGGGCCCACCGGGCCAGCCGTGCCCTGGCCGCGGGGCCGTCGAAGCGCTCGATGCGCAGACCGGCCAGGGCCGTTGCGGCGCCGGTGGCGGGGAGGGCGGTCATCGGCCCGCTCTTTCCGCGGCGCTCTCGGCCCGCTCGGCCACGAGCTTGAGGAGCCCGTCCAGATCCGCCGCGGTGGTGCGCGGGTGCAGCAGGGTCGCCTTCAGCCACAGCCGTCGGCGGCCGTCCGGGTCCTCGGCCACGGCCCGGCCGAGCACCGCGCGGCCCTCGGCGAGCAGCTCCCGCCTGATGGCCGCGACCAGCTCGTCGCCCTCCTCGCCGGGCAGTCCGTCGGCGGCCACCGGCCGGAAGAGGACGGTGCTGATGCCCGGCTCTCCGGCCCGGCGGCGCAGCGCGGGGTGCTCATCGACGGCCCGGGCCAGCCCGGCCGCCGCCTCGACGCAGTGCTCCACGATGCCGCCCAGACCCCGGCGCCCGAGCGCGCGCAGCGTTGCCGCGATCTTCAGTACGTCGGGGCGGCGCGAGGTGCGGATCGAGCGGCCGAGCAGGTCGGGCAGCCCGGCTTCGGTGTCGTCGTCGGCGTTGAGGTAGTCGGCGGTCAGCGACAGCGGCTCCAGCGTGGCCGGTTCGGCGACGGCCAGCACACCGGCCGCGACCGGCTGCCAGCCCAGCTTGTGCAGGTCGTAGGTGACGGACACCGCGTGCTCGATGCCGCTCAGCCGGGGGGCGAGCCGCTCGCTGAACAGCAGGGGACCGCCATAGGCCGCGTCCACATGGAGCTGGGCACCGTAGGTGCGGGCCACGTCGGCGAGTTCGGGCAGCGGATCGATCAGCCCCTCGTCGGTGGTGCCGGCCGTGGCGACCACCAGGGCGGGTACCGCGGGGCATTCGATCAGCGCCCGGTCCAGTGCCGCCGGGCTCATCCGGCCGCCCGGGCAGTCGACGACCAGCGGGGCCGGGAGGCCGAGCAGCCATGCGGCCCGGCGCACGCTGTGGTGGGCGTTGGCCCCGGTCAGCACCTGTACCGTGCGGGCGCCGGCGGCCCGGGCCCGCTCCCTGGCGAGCAGCAGCGCGACCAGGTTCGACTCGGTGCCGCCGCTGGTGATGACGGCGTCCGGGGCCGGGCGGTGCGGGTAGACGAGCCGGGCGAGCGCGGCGGTGACCTCCTCCTCGATGACCGCGGCGGCGGGCGCCTGGTCCCAGGAGTCCATCGAGGGGTTGAGCGCGGAGGCGACCAGGTCCGCCGCGGCGGCGACGGCCAGCGGCGGACAGTGCAGATGGGCCACGCAGTAGGGGTCCGAAGGGTCGGCGGCACCCGCGGCGGCGGCCCGCGCCACGTTGTACACGGCGTCCTCCGCGCCCACGCCCGCATCGGGCAGGACCGGGGAGCACAGTTCACGGGTGCGTGCGGCGACCGCCTGCGGGCCGCCCTCGGGCAGCGGCCCGCTCCGGGCGGCGGCACCGTCGGCGAGCCCGTCGAGGGCGATGGAGGTCAGCCGCCGCAGGGCGTGCGGATCCGCGGGCCCGGCGACGGCGTCGGCCGGGCAGAGGGCGTTGCTCATGCGGCACGCCCCACGGCTATGGCGGACAGGGCGTCGGCGATGCGGTCCAGCACGGAGTCGGCCTGCTCATCGGTGAGCACCAGCGGGGGCAGCAGGCGCAGCACATTGTCACCGCGTCCGCCGAGTTCGAGGATGAGGCCGCGGTCCAGGCAGGCGGCCTGCAGGGTGCGGGCGAACTCCGGGTCGCCGGGGCGGGATCCGAGCCGGTCGGGCCGGGCGGCGGGGTCGACCAGCTCGGCGCCGATCATCAGGCCCCGGCCGCGCACCTCGGCGATCTGCGGGTGGCCGAGGGCCAGTTCGCGCAGGCCGGTGCCGATGCGCTCGCCCAGCTTCCGGGCGCGCTCGGCCAGTTGCTGCTCGGCGATGGTCCGCAGGGTGGTCTCACCGGCGACCATGGCCAGGGTGTTGCCCCGGAATGTTCCGGTGTGGTCGCCGGGCTGCCAGGTGTCCAGATCGGGCCGGTAGGCGATGAGGGCCAGCGGGAGCCCGCCGCCCACGGCCTTGGAGGTGACCAGGACGTCGGGGGTGACGCCCGCGCGTTCGCAGGCCCAGAAGTCACCGGTGCGTCCGATGCCCGTCTGCACCTCGTCGATGATCAGCAGCACATCGTGCTCGGCGGTGATCCGGCGCATCTCGCGCAACCAGGCGTCGGGGCCGGCCACGACGCCTCCCTCGCCCTGGATCACCTCGAGGATGACGGCGGCGGGCTTGGCGACGCCGCTGCTGGGGTCGGTGATGAAGCTCTCCATCAGCCGGGCGGAGAGCTCGCCCGCCTGTTCCGCGCCGACGCCGAACGGGCAGCGGTAGCCGTAGGGATAGGGGAGCCGGGTCACGGGCTGGGCCTCGGCCGGTCCGAACTCGGCGGCGCCGTGCCGCATCCGGCCGGGTCCGGAGACGGAGGAGGCGCCGAGCGTCATGCCGTGATAGGCGCCGGTGAAGGCGAAGATGCCCTGGCGGCCGGTGGCGCTGCGGGCCAGTTTGAGCGCGGCCTCCACGGCATCGGTGCCGGCGGGGCTGCAGAAGTGCAGCTTGGCCTGGTTGTTGAGCGTCCCCGGCAGTCTCTTGAGCAGTTCCTCGCTGAAGGAGTCCTTCTGCGGGGTGATCATGTCCAGGGCGTGCAGCGGGGCGCCGGAACCGAGCACGGCCTGCAACGCGGCGGTCACCTCCGGGTGGTTGTGGCCGAGGGCCAGCGTTCCCGCACCGGAGAGGCAGTCGAGGTAGGTCTTGCCGTCCGCTCCGGTCACCTGGGCGCCGGCCGCGCTGACGGGCGCCACCGGGATGGTCCGGGCGTAGGTGCGGGCGGCGGACTCACGTTGCGCCTGTCGGTCGAGGAGGCGAGCACGCAGCATGGTGGGATCCTTCGGTCACGAGTGGGGGGCGAGGGGTGCGGCAGGGAAGGGACGAGAGCGATTTCGTCCTACTTAGGTAAGCCTAACCTATCGCATGGCTGGTGCAACTCCCCACCACAGCACCGCACATCCCCGGCCGCCCCTACGCTCCGTCAGTAGCCCGTGCCATATGGCGGCTCAGCGGGATCACCAGCGGGGCACCGGTCTCCTCGTCGTACCGGACCCGGGCGTTGAGCCCGAAGACCTCCCGCACCAGTTCCTCGGTGAGCACCTCCGACGGCGGGCCCTGGGCGACGATCCGGCCGTCCTTCATCGTCACCAGCCGGTCGGCGTACCGGGCCGCCAACGACAGGTCGTGCAGCACCACCACCACGGTGCGCCCCGTGCTGCGGTGCAGCTCCCTGACCAGGTCCAGCACCTCTATCTGGTGCGCCAGATCGAGGTGGTTGGTCGGCTCGTCCAGCAGCAGCAGCTCGGTCTGCTGCGCCAGCGCCATCGCGATCCAGGCACGCTGCCGCTGGCCGCCGGAGAGTTCGTCCAGTGTCCGTTCCGCCAGCTCGTACATGCCGGTGCTGCGCAGGGCCTGTTCGACGGCCGCTTCGTCCTCCGAGGACCAGCGCCGGTACCAGCTCTGATGGGGATGGCGGCCGCGCGCCACCAGGTCGGCGACGCTCAGCCCTTCCGGGGCGGCCGGCGACTGAGGGAGCAGCCCCACGAGCGCGGCCACCTCGCGGGTGGGGATGCGGTGCACGGGCCTGCCGTCCAGCAGGACGCTCCCGCCGGCGGGCTTCATCAGCCGTCCGAACGCCCGTAGCAGCGTGGACTTCCCGCATCCGTTCGGCCCGATGACGGCCGTGACCGTCCCGTCCTGGATGTCCAGATCCAGTGCATGGACGACCGGCCGGTCCCCGTAGGACAGCGTCAGTGCCTCCGCGCGCAGCCGCACCCCCGGGCGGGCGGTGCCGGACTCCGCCCGTTCCGCCGACGGGGTGTCGATGGTCTCGGTCATGATGTGCGGGCCCTTCCGCTCCGAATGAGCAAGTACAGCAGGTAGGGGGCGCCCAGTGCGGCGGTGAGGATGCCGACGGGCAGTTCCAGGCCGCCGAAGGCGGTCCGGCCGAGCACATCGGCCCAGACCGTCACCGCCGCTCCGGTCAGCGCGGAGGCGAGCAGCGGCGGGGTGCCCGTACGCAGCAGCCGGAGGGCGAGCTGCGGGCAGGCCAGGGCCACGAAGGCGACCGGGCCCGCGGTGGCGGTCGCCACCGCGGTCAGCAGGACGGCGGTGAGCAGCAGCGCCGCCCGGGTCCCGGTCATGCGGACGCCGAGGCCGCGCGCGGTGTCCTCGTCGAAGACCAGCGCGCCGAAGGGGAAGGAGAGGATCAGGGCCAGCGGCATGAGCACCGCCAGGGCCCATACGGCCGGCCGTACGGTGTCCCACGAGGCGCCGTTGAGGCTGCCGTTGAGCCAGAGCAGGGCCCGGCCGGCGTCGACGATGTCCGCCTTGATGAGCAGCCAGGAGAGCACACTGGTCAGCACGGCGTTGACACCGACGCCCACCAGCAGCACCCGGTAGCCCGACAGGCCGCGCCGCACGGCGAGCAGGTGGACCAGCACGGCCGTGAAGATCCCACCGGCCACCGCGGCGCCCGGAATGCCGACGCTCGCCAGCGATCCGCCGACGCCTCCGTTCGCGCCGCCGAAGACGATGACCGTCACCGCGCCCACGCCCGAACCCGCCGTGATGCCCAGGATGTCGGGACTCGCCAGCGGGTTGCGGGCCAGCCCCTGGACGATGGCCCCGGCCAGCGCGAGCGAGGCACCGACCAGGGCACCGGTCACCGACCGGGGCAGGCGCAGGTCCAGCACCACCAGCCGGTCGGCCGGGGACCCGCCGCCGAACAGGACGTCGGCCACCTCGCTCACCGGGATCGGGATGTCCCCCCGCCCGCAGTTGACGAGGACGGCGGCGAAGAGGGCACCCAGGGCCAGCAGCGGCACCAGCACCGTGCGCGGCCGCCACACCGCGGAGACCGGCCCGGCCCGTACCGGTGAACGCCCCGGGACGACGGGCGCGGTCGGCCTGCTCATATCCTCACCGCCTGGCGGCGGCGCACGAGTTGGATGAAGACCGGCGCCCCGATGAGCGCCAGCATGATGCCCACCTGGAGTTCCCCGGGGCGGGCCACCAGCCGGCCCAGGGTGTCCGCGGTGAGCATGAGGATGGCGCCGGCCAGTGCCGCCTTGGTGACGATCCAGCGGTAGTCGGGGCCCGCCAGGTGCCGGGCGATGTGCGTGCCCACCAGCCCGACGAAGCCGATCGGACCGCACACGGCGACCGCCGTGCCGGTCAGCAGCGTGATCGCGGCCATGCCGGTCGCCCGGGTCAGTCCGATCCGCACGCCCAGCATCCGCGCCACGTCCTCGCCGAGGGAAAGGGCGTTCAGGCCGGGGGTGTTGAGCGCGGCCAGCAGCAGTCCGGCCGCGATGAACGGCAGTGCCTGGAGGGTGAGGTCGGCGGGTCTGCCGCTGACCGAGCCGACGGTCCAGAAACGGTAGGTCTCCAGGGCCTGACGGTCAAAGAGCACCATGCCCGCCGTGAGCGCCGTGAACAGCGCGTGCGCCGCGGCACCGGCCAGCGCGAGGGTCACCGGGGTGGCACCGCCCCGGGCCAGCGCCCCCACCGTGTAGACGAGGGTGCCGGCGATTGCGGCGCCGAGGAAACCGAACCAGACATAGCCGTAGAGACTGCTGACGCCGAGGAGGAAGAGCGAGGCCACGACGCCCATGCCCGCGCCGGCGCTGATCCCGAGGACCACCGGGTCGGCAATGGGGTTGCGGGTATGACCCTGCATCAGGGCCCCGGCGGCACCCAGCGCAAGACCGGCGACGAGCGCCGTGGCGGTGCGCGGCAGGCGCAGCGAGCGGACGATGACGTCCCCTTCCCTGCCCGCGGGGCTCCACAGTCCGTGCCAGACCTGTGCGGGAGTCAGGGGCTCGGCGCCCAGTGCGATGCTCAGCAGCACGGCCAGGGCCAGGAGGCCCACCAGAACTCCCAGCCATATCCACCGAGTTCTGGCTCTTTGCGCCACAACCTGCCGGATTCCCCCCTCGCGGGGTGGTGCAGGTAGCGTTTCGGTCACGGACCCCTCCACAGCGAATTCTGGCCACTTAGGCTAGCCTATCCTTATTACGCACTATGTGGACCGAGAAGGGACCCCGCTGATGAGAGCCCGTTGGCTCAGCCGTTTTTGCCGCTCCGTAGGAGCTGTCGCTGTGACCGCAGGACTGCTCGCCACTGCCGCTTGCGGCGGCAGCTCGGACAAGGATACGGATGGCAAGGGCAGTGATGCTTCGTCAGCCGTCGGCGCCGCCTTCCCGCGCACGGTCGAGCACGCCATGGGAAAGACGGAGATCAAGAAGGCTCCCCAGCGTGTGGTGGCTCTCGACATGACCTTTGTGGACGCCACATTGGCGCTGCAGACCAATGTCGTGGGATACACCACATTCTCCGCCCCGGACGAGAAGCTGCCCGCGTACTTCGGCGCGGACGCGGCCACGTACGGAGCCAAGGCGACTCCGGTCGGCATGCTGGACGAGCCCAGCCTGGAGAAAATCATCGCCCTGAAGCCCGACTTGATCCTCTCCGCCAAGGTCCGCCACGAGAAGCTGTACAAGCAGCTGTCCGGCATAGCGCCCACCGTGTTCACCGAGGACACGGGTGCGACCTGGAAGGACAACCTCAAGCTGGTCGGCAGGGCGCTCGGCAAGGAGAAGCTGGCCGACCAGAAGATCGCCGCTTATGACAAGCGCGCCAAGACGGTGGGTGACAGCGTCCGCAAGAAGAAGGGCGCCAACCCCTCCGTGTCCGTCGTCCGGTTCGTGGACGGACCGACGCGCCTGTACAAGGAGGACACCTACGTCGGTGTCATCGTGAAGGACCTCGGCTTCGACAAGCCCAAGGACGCCCGGGGCACCGGCTTCAACGCCGATGTCTCCGAGGAACAGATCAAGAAGGTCGACGCCGACGACATCTTCACCACCGCGTTCCCCGACCCCAAGGGGGCCTCGCGGAAGAGCCAGGAGAAGTTCCGGGCGAACCCGCTCTGGAAGCAGCTCAAGGGCAAGGTCCATGAGGTCGACGACGTCACCTGGATGCTCGCCGTCGGCCTCTACGGCGCCAACTCCGTTCTGGACGACGTCGCCAAGACCTACGGGGTCGACGCCGCGCGTGCCTGAATCACCGCTGCCGGACACCGAGCCGGGGTGAGCCGACGAGAAGGGCCCGGGAACTCCCGGGCCCTTCCGTGTGCTTGCCGCTACGGCCGCGGGCCTACGCCGCACGACGCGGACAGGTCGCGCACAGTTTCTGCGGAGTGAGCGTGTACCACAGGCAGCAGTTGATCCGGGTGCGGGTGGGCCCACCGGCCGCACCCGGGCCCGGGCCCTCGCAGGCCCGGAAGCCGGCCGCACCCGCGAACGGCGCGGTCCCGCCCGGCAGCAGGGCGTCCGCCGCCGCGGCCGCCCGGCGTTCCTGGCCGGTGACCCGGCCCAGGTACCAGATGCCCTCGGTGAGTTCGTCCGTGGCCAGACCCCACATGACCCGCTCACCCCGGCGCAGCAGCGGCCGGAAGACGTCCAGGACCGGTCCGAGGTGGTCGGCCACCGCACTCCGCAGCTCCCCGCGCAGCTCTTCCGCGTCGGCCACCACATGCACCCCGGGAAGGCCCGAGGCCGGATCGCCCGGCAGGCAGGCGATGCCCGAGGGGGACACGGTGAGCGCGCCGGAAACCTCGTCCTGGCCCAGCCCGTCCAGGGCGACTCTGGGCACCCGCCCGGTGAGAAGCCAGGGCCCGCTCATGGCCACCGTGGCGAGGAACGCATACTCGTGCAGCACGTCCAGGGCCGCCACATCACGCCGGGGCGTCACCCCATGGGCGTCCCGTATTCGTTTGCCGGACAGTTCGACGAGCCATTCCCGGAGCGCCGGATCGCGGACCAGGCGGCGCCCGGTGATCTGCTCACCGCCCGGGCGCGGGCTCACCGAGCCCGCTTCCAGACGGACCAGGGGGCGGATCGCCTCGGTCAGCGGGGCGTAGGTGTCCTGGAGGAGGTCCGCATAGGCCGCGGCCTCGGGAATACGGACCACCTCGGGAGCGGCAACTGCGGTCGTCACGGAGACCCCCACCGGATGTCTGGATCAGGCTTCAAAGCAGGTAAGGCTTACCTTAACAGCTTGGATCTCGGTGGTGATCACTCAAATGGCGCTCATCGGCCGTCGGCCCGGGTGACCGCGAGCAGCGCCATGTCATCGGTGATGCAGCCGCCGGTGTGGTGTTCCACATCGGTGAGCAGAGCGTCCAGCAGCGCATCCGGTCCGCGGAAGTCACGCCCGGCCAGCCTGGGTTCGGGGTCGTAGAAGGCCCCGGCACGGTCGCGGGCCTCGGTGAGGCCGTCGGTGTACAGAAGGAGAGTCGCTCCCGGAGGGAAGGGCACGGTGTCGGCCCGGTCCTCACCGGAGCCCGGCTCCGCCAGGGCCAGCGGGAGGGCCGGCTCGGAGGGCTCCGCGCTGTGCACTTCACCGCCGTGCAGCAGCAGCGGCGCCGGGTGGCCGCGGTTGACCAGCCGCAGCTCGTCGCCGGCGGGCGAGATCTCGGCGAGCACTCCGGTGACGAACCCTTCGGCCTGCTCGGGGCCCGCCCACCGGGCCGCCTCCCGCAACAGCGCCCGCTCCAGCCTGGCCGCGATCCGGCCCAGGGTGGGTTCTTCCTCGGCGGCCTCCCGGAACGCCCCCAGCGTCACATCCACCGCCTTGACCGCCTCCATCCCCTTGCCCCGTACGTCGCCGACCAGGCACCGCACACCGTACGGAGTGTCCTGCACGCCATAGAGATCACCGCCGATCTGCGCGTCCGCCACGGCCGACTGGTAGCGCACGGCGATCCGCAACGACCCGATCGAGGCGGGCGGCTGCGGCAGCACGGCGCGCTGCACGGCGAGGGCGACTCTGCGCGCCGACCGCAGCCGTACATCGCTGTAGTACATGAGGCGGTTGACGACGACGGCAAAGGCCGAGACGGTCGCCACCGCCGCCAGCTCGCTCCACCCACCGGTATCCCCCACGAAGCCGAAGTGAGCGAGCAGCGCGAAATCGGCCGCACAGGCGCCGACGCCCGCCAGGACCGTCGCGCGCAGCGACAGCAGTGCGGCGGCCGTCATCGGAGCGGCGGTGTAGAAGGCCTCGGCACTGAAATGCGGAGAGGTGAGGTAGTCGAGGAGGGCGCCTCCGGCGAGCAGGAGGACGGGCAGCAGCTGAAGGCGGCGCAGGCACCAGCGCTTCACGGCGGTGCGCCCTGCGCCCGGTGCCCTCACGTACCCGCTCCCGCTCCTTGGCCTCGTGCAACACGCTCAAGCATCCTCGGGCCGGAATACGGCTGCCAGTCCTGGGACGGCCGTACGGGTACCGGGCGGTGGGCTCAGCCCGCGCGGACCCGGTCGAGCACCTTGATCCCGAGGTCCAGCGCTTCATCCGGCTCCCGTACCGACTGCTGCAGGTCGATGAAGCAGCTGTCCGCGCCGGAGTCCCGCACGCCGGACAGGACCGCGGCGATGTCCTCGCCGGAGGCGTCCGGCCGCGGGTTGTGGCGGATGTGCTGCCGGAGGACGTCCGGATCACGGCCGGCTTCCTCGGCGGCCCGCCGGGCCATGCCCCACAGCCCGGCATGGGCCTCGGGCGGCAGAGTGACCCCGACCCAGCCGTCGGCGCGCCGGCCGATGCGGCGCATCGCGGCCCGGGTGAAACCGCCCAGGCAGACGGGCGGCCGGGGCCGCTGGACGGGGCGCAGACCGACATGGGCGCGCGGAATGGTCCAGTGCGGCCCCTCGTGCCCGAAGGTCTCCTCGGTCCAGATGCCCTGGAGGATGTCGAGGATCTCGTCCAGGTGAGCACCCCGTCTGCTGAAATCGGCGTTGACCGCGGTGTATTCGTCGCGCAGCCAGCCGACGCCGAGTCCGACGTCCAGTCGGCCGTGGCTGACCCGGTCGAGCGAGGTGAGTGTCCGGGCGAGCAACAGGGGCGGATACCAAGGGGCGTTGAGGGTGCTGGTGCCGAGCCGCGCACGGCTTGTCGCCGTGGCGGCGACGGTCAGCACGGTGAGGGGGTCGAGGAAGGTCCTGTACTCGGGCGGATACGGATTCTCGGGAGTGTGCCCCGGATAGATGTCACTGGGGGAGACGGGGGTCAGCGAACGGTCCCCGACCCACAATGAGTCAAATCCGGCGGCCTCGGCGTCCCGGGCGAACCCGGCGATCGACTCGGCGCGGGCATGGCTTCCGTACTGGGGCAGGGCGATACCTATCTGCATGACCCCATCGTGGACACAGGGCGGCCCAAGATCCGCGCAGCCCAGCATGTGACGCCCGTCATGGCGGGAGCCGGTCAGCAACGGCAACCGGCCCCAAGACGGCCGACAACCCGTCGGCGGAAAGCCCTGGTTGAAGGTCGAGGGCGGCAACGCCGCCCAGACGCCCAAGACCGATTCCCGGCACTCGGCGGGCCTCCAGGCCGCCGTCGCGGACATGCTCAAGGGCATGCGGAAGAAGCAGCGGGCCCGGGCGCCGCATCCGGGCGGTGCCCCTTGGCGATGGGTTCGACTCGGGGCCGGGCGATCCTGGCGTAGTCGGCGCCGGAGATGGCCAGCGAGCGGTCCAGGCGGGCGGCGTTGAAGTAGAGGCACGGCTGTGTGACGACGTCCGGGTCCGCGATGACTTCGAGTCCGGGGTCAAAGCTGAAGGGCAGGACGGTGCCGGGTACGGCATGGGCCAATCGCTCAGCCGTGGCCGCGTCGCAGAATCCGACATAGCGGGCGCCGAACAGCGCGCGGATCGCGTCGAGGTCCACCCGCCGGTCTCCGGGAACGACCGCGAGCACATGGCGAGTGACCCGCCGGTCGACCTTGACGATCAGGATGAGGCACTTCGCGGCCTCCGACGCCGGGTGTCCGCGGAGCGCGCTGACCTTCTCGGTGGCGCCCTCCGGCTCATGGTCAAGGAGTTTGTACGGGGTTTCGGTGCTCTCGAGCAGGCCGATCAGACGCTGGTAGGTGCTGTGGTCCGGCATGGGTCTCCTTGTGTTCGGTGTGTCCGACGTGTTCGATGGTGCGGTGGGTGCGTTCGATGGCCTGTCCCCAGTACGTTCCGGCGACCATGAGCGCCGCACCGAGGGCGGTGAGGACGGTGAACCGTTCACCCCCGAAGCCGATGCCGGCCGCGACGGCCCAGACCGGTTCGGTGCCCAGCAGCAGACTGGCCCGGCTGGCGGAGCTGTGCTGCACCGCCCAGGTCTGGGCGAGGAAGGCGAACACGCTGCAGAACAGGGCGAGATAGACGAGTTGGGCCCAGACCGTGGCATCGATCCGGCCCGCCGTCGGCAGGACGCTCGCGGCGGGCACCGCGAACAGCACGGATCCGGCCACCGTCTGGACGGCCGTGAGCTGCAGTGGCCGCACGGCGCGGCGCTTGGTGAGCCGTCCCACCAGCGCGACGTGTGCCGCGCGTACCAGCGCGGCGGCGAGCATCAGCAGGTCACCCGCCCGGGGAGCGTGGAAGCCGCTGCCGGACATCAGCAGCCCGACGGCCAGCAGGCACAGGCCCGTGGCGGCGAAGAAGCGCGGGGGCAGCCCACCGTGTCCGGCCGTGCGGTCCAGCAGCGGGGTGAGCACGATGGTGAGACTGATGATCAATCCGGCGTTGGCCGCGCCGGTGTGCGCGACACCGTACGTCTCCAGGACCAGGACAGCCGCCTGGGTGACCCCCAGCACCGCCCCGGCACGCACCTCGTCCCGGGTGACGCGCCCGGACCGGCGGCGGGCGCCGACCAGGGCGAGGCAGGCGATCGCGGAGAGCGCATAGCGCGCGAACAGCACGACCAGGACCGGGAGGATCTGGGTGGCCGACTTGGCGGCCAGGTAACTGGAGCCCCAGACGATGGCGACCAGGAGAAGTATCGCGTCGGTGCGGCGGGCTTGGAACACGCACCCACCCTGCATCACCGTCACCATGAAGCCAAGTGTGAGCCTCTTCAGTGACCCTTAAGTTTTGCTACATTACGAGGGTGAACGAACGCCAGTTGCGGATCCTGCGGGAGCTCGGTGAGCTGGGAAGCGTCACCGCCGTCGCCGAGGCACTGCTGATGACTCCCTCGGCGATCTCACAGCAACTACGGCTGCTGCAGCGCTCGAGCCCCGTCCCGCTCACCGAACGCGACGGACGGCGGCTGGTGCTCACCGAGGCCGGTCAGGCCCTGGCCGACGTGGCGATCGAGGTGGAGAGCGCGCTGGCCCGGGCGCGGCACGCCATCGACGACTTCGTCGACCGGCCGGACGGAAGCGTGTCGGTGTCGGCCTTCCACAGCGCGGCCTCGGCATTCTTCCCGCTTCTGCTGCGCGGCCGGTCCGGCCTCGGAGGCCCGCAGCTCTCGCTCGCCGACGAGGACGTGGCACAAGACCACTTCCCGCGGCTGACCCGCGACTACGACCTGGTGCTCGCCCACCATCTGGGCCAGGCGCCTCCGTGGCCGCGCGCCGTCACCGCCACCACGCTGCTGCGTGAACCGCTCGACATCGCCATGCCGGCCAACCACCCCTTGGCCGCCAAACGACACCTCACCCCGCGGGACGTCGCCGATCAGCCATGGATCACCGTGCACGACGGCTTCCCGCTGATGGCCACGATCGACGCCATTGCGACCGCCGCGAACCGACGGCTCGAAATCGCCCATCGCATCAATGAGTTCACGGTGGTCGCCGAGGTGGTCGCCGCCGGGGGAGGCCTGGCCCTGATGCCTCGCTGGACCACACGCGCACATCCGGCACTGGTCCTCAGACCCCTCAGCGGCGTACACGCCCGCCGGCACATCGATGTGCTCCATCGCCCCGAACGCGCCGCACGAAGGGCCGTACGGACGGTGCTCACCGAACTGCGCCGGGCGGCTGCAACGATCCGGAGCCGCGACGGCATCGCGGATTCCGAAGCGAGCAGCGCCGACACCCACCGGCGTGAGGGGACGCCCGCCGACCCGCCGAATATCTAAGCGGTCCCAGATGATGCCCTTCTGGCACAATCCCTGGTCGGGCGGACCGGTGGTGTTCAAACGGTGGAGGTGTCATGGATACCTTGATCATCGCGCTGCTTCTGGTGACCTGGATTTTTTTTGTACGGAAGCCGAGTGACCCGCATATCTGGTATTTCTGGGGGCTTTCCCTGGTGCTCGTCGTGGGCTGGTGGATGATCCACGAGGTCTTTACGCCAGGCGTGACGGAGGTTTCACTGTGAGCCGTCCCGTGCGTTCGGTGGAGCGGGATCTGGCATTGGTCGGCTACTGGGGTGCGAACCTGGTTGTCCTGGCCTACAGCGTCGTCCTGCTCAGTGCGTTCGGCCTCCAGTTCGGAATGTCGGAGCTCCCGTGTGTGCTGTGCATACTCCAGCGGATGGCGATGATGCTCACCTGTCTGGGACCGGTCTACATCATCAGCCGGGCCTTGCACGGCGAGATGTCAGTCACCAACTTCGCCCGGGGATACGGTTTCACGCTGATCGGCGCGGTGGTCGGGATGCTGATGTCGCTGCGGCAGGTCACCAACCGGGGTGCCGCGCTCGACCCGGGCTATGGCACGGCCGTGCTGGGCCTGCACGCCTATACCTGGGCCTTCGTCAGTTTCGCCGTCGTCATCCTGTGGGCCGGTGTCAACATGCTGCTGGCGGTCGAGCTGACCCCGCCGCCCCGGGTGGCCCGCGGGCCGCTCACGACGGCTGTTCTCGCCCTGTTCTTCGTGGTGGTCGCCGCCAATGTCCTGTCGGTTTTCTTCGAGGTCGGCTTCCACTGGGTACTTCCGCATGTCCCGGTCCGCTATCAGCTTCTCTACGACCTCGGTCTCAAATAGCCGAAAGGCCAAAAGGGTTCACCGCCGGTCACCAGGAAGGGCAGTACATGCGACCTCGTTGCCGTCTCGCCGGAATCATCGCCGGAACCGCTCTTGTCACGGTTCTTTCCGGGGCGTGTTCGACCACCGCCAGCAGGGTCAATGGACTCATGCAGAACCTCGCCGGCGAAGGCGTCGGAGATGTCACCCTCGGCCGCATGGGAATCAGACTCCAGGGGAAACTCACCTGCCGGGCCGACCCCACGGTCGAGCACACGGGCTGGGCCGCCGTTGACTGCAGGGCCAGAACACCCGGCGATGACGACGTCCGGCTCTACGGGACGATCACCGATGCCCGGAACGACGAGCACGGCCAGGGCGTCACCAGCGGAGACTTCACCGCCACGGTGAACGGCCGCCCGGCCTTCACCACCAGATGTCTCGGCGCCTGCTGACGCCGGGCGCCGAGGCTGATGACGCCCGGAGCCTGTGACTGGTCCGCGTGCCGAACCCGCCACAGCTTCGGGCAGCAGACGCCCGGCGCTGGATCGCGCTGCGGCCCGGCAGCCTCCGGTCAGGCGCTGTTCGTGGTGAGCTCGGCCTGTTCGGTCTCGGCGGGTGCCCTCTTCGCCGTGCGCTCGGGCGCGGTGAGCAGGGCGATGCCCGCCACCACGGCGGCGAGAACGGCGGCGGCCGGGGCGAGCCGGAGCACACCCGCCAGGGACAGCACGGCACCGCCGAGGCCGGCGCCGATCGCCGTGCCGAGGTAGTTCATCGACCCGTTGAGACTCAGCGCGATGGCGGCCACATCGCCGCCCGCGACGAACACCCGGTTCTGCTGGGGGATGAACAGCGAGGACCCCATCAGGCCGAGGATGAACAGTGCCGCCAGGGTGGGCACGAACCAGTGCTGGACCGCGGCCAGCAGGGCCGACGCGACGATGACGACACCCAGCCCCGCGGTGAGCACGGTCAGCGAGCTGTACCGGTCCGCGAACTTCCCGATCAGCCGGTTGCCCAGGAAGAAGCCCGCGCCGTAGATCAGCAGCGCCACCAGGATCGCGTTGTCGCTGCCCGGTGTGCTCACCCCGACAACGGCCGCGGAGTAGGAGGTGATCAGGAACATCGGCGCGAGCACCAGGGCGCTCACCGCGAGCAGCACGAGCATGCGCGGGTTCACCAGCACCGCGAACCTGGTGCGCATCGTCGTCGCGGGCAGTGTCATCGAGGGCACTCCGATGCCCGCGAGGACCGCGGCCACCGCGGCCAGCACGACGATCGTCCACAGGGTGCCGCGCCAGCCCCAGAGCTGGCCGATCAGCAGCCCGAAGGGCACGCCGAGAACCGAGGCGAGGCCCGACCCCGCGCCGATCATCGCGAAGGCCCGCGACCGCTGTTCGGGCGGGGCCAGCACCCCGGCCACGGCGAAGGCGTTGGCCTGGAACGCCGCCGCGCCCAGCGCCGAGACGACCCGGCCCACCAACACGACCTCATAGACCGGGCCCGCGGCCTGCAGCACCATCCCGATGAGGAAGGCGATCATGCCCGCGCCGATGACGACGCGCCGATCCAGCCGACCGGTCACTGTCGCGATGACCGGCGACCCGATCGCGTATGCGATGGCGAAGGCGGTGGTGAGCTGACCTGCGGTGGTCGTGCTCACCGACAGGTCCGAGGAGATCTCTGGGAGCAGCCCGGGCAATACGAATCCGTCGACCCCGAGCACAAACGTGCCCATGGCCAGGATGGCGAACCGCCAGGTGGGCAGTGAATTCGATGATTGTGGAATCGTCATACGGCGGAGGTTAGTCTATGATTCGACAACGATCAAAGAATGGAGAGGAGCCAACGGGTGCCGCGCACACTGCCCGAGCCGTCCGCCGACTCGTTCGATCTCACGGTCATCCTGAGCGCGCTCGCCGATCCGGGAAGACGCACGCTGATGAGCGCGCTCTACCGGGCCGTCGATCCGATCGACTGCGCGGTCCTGGTGGAACGGGTGGACCTGGGCCTGAGCAACCCGACCATCTCCCACCACTACCGGGTCCTGCGCGAGGCGGGCCTGACGAGGACGGTCGTGGACGGCCGCAAGCGGGTGGTCCGAGTCCGCCGCGAAGAGATGGAGGACCGCTTCCCCGGCCTCCTGGAAGCGATCCTCGGCACCCCCGGCCGAGTCGGAGCCCCCTCCGCCGGGCGAGCGCCGGCGAACGGGGACATGGTGGTGCCGGATCGGGTCGTCGAACCCTCGCCATGACGCTGCCGGTTCGGGCATCCTGGCATGTATGCGCCAGCCGTCTCGGTCCTCCTGCGCGTGGCCGCGCCACAGCCGTACCCGCCGCATGATCCGTCCCGCGCCGGTCGGCTGACCGGATGGCGGGGATGGCGGCACGGCGCTGCGCAGGGTGCGGCCACCCGCGCGGACTCCACGCGATGTCCCTCAGGCGGTGCCTGGGAGCCTCGGCCGGTGAACCCGCCTGTGACTGCGCGCAGTTCCGGCCGAAGGGAGAGGCCGAGCACGAACCGGACGTACTGGGATGCGGGGCCTGCGGGCACGCGCCGTGCCATGGCGCCAACCCATGTGCGGAATACCCGACCTGCCTGTGCAGGCGACCGGACGAGGAACTCCCTTTCTGGGAGAGGCGCGACCCATGGATCATCTGACAGGGGCCGCCTGATGGCATCCGACGGCCCGACTGCAGTTCGCGGCCCTCGCGGCAATCGCGGATATCTCAACTCGCCGGTCGTTACCGAAGAACGATGCGGTGAACGCCTCTTCAGAGCTGTGCCGCCGGTGAGCTGCTGTCGGACGTCTTCGGCCTACCGCCAGGCCAGGGACGTGCCCGCCGCCCCCTGAGCCGCCGCTGCGACGGCCCCGCACCGGGCCTCACTCCTGCGGGGCGGCCGCCGCCTCGAGAGCGGACAGCACCGGGTGGAGCAGCGGGTGGGCCTCGGCGCCGCGGCGCACCGCCGCGAAGACCCGGCGAGTGGGTGCCGTCTCGTCGACCGGGCGGACCACCACGCCCGTGAGGTCCATGTCACGCAGCGCCGAGCGGGGGACGAGCGCCACTCCCGCCGCTGCCGAGGCGAGGGCGACCACAGCGCGGAAGTCGTCGGAGGAGTGCTCCAGGCGCGGCTCGAAGCCGGCGTACTCGCAGGCCAACACCACCACGTCGTGGCAGGGGTTGCCGGGGTAGGGGCCGATCCAGGTGTCCTCGGCGAGGTCGGCCACCGCCACGCGCGGTGCGCCGGCGAGCCGATGGCCGAAGGGGAGCACGGCATCGAACGGCTCGGCATAGAGGGGAACCCGGGTCAGCCGCGGGTCGTCCTCGCCCGGGGCGCCCCGGTACTCGACGGCCACCGCCACATCCACCTGCCGGTCGAGGACCATCAGCAGGCTGGCGTCGCCCTCGGCGTCCCGGACGCGGACCCGAATGCCGGGCGAGGACGCGGCCAGCGCCGTGATCGCGGGTGAGACGACGAGCGCAATACCGGTCGCGAAGGCCGCGACGGTCACCGTGCCTGCCTCACCCGCGCCGTACGCGGCCAGCTCCGACTCGGCCCGTTCCAACTGGGCCAGTACGGTGTTGGCGTGGGTGAGCAGGATCTCGCCGGCGGCGGTCAGCCGTACACCGCGGGTGCTGCGCTCCACCAGGCGGTGGCCGGTCTCCTGTTCCAGGGCGGCCAGTTGCTGGGAGACCGCCGAAGGCGTGAGGTGGAGCGCGGCGGCCGCGGCAGTGACGGTGCGGTGATCCGCCACCGCGCGCAGGATGTGCAGCCGCCGCGCTTCGATCATGGCCTCAGTCTCGCATGACGGCCCTCGCATCGATGAACGCGTCCACCGCGCGGTTGACGTCCCCGGTGGAGTGCGCCGCCGACAGCTGTACGCGGATCCGGGCCTGGCCCTGCGGGACCACCGGGTAGGAGAAACCGATGACGTACACGCCGCGCTCCAGCAGCAGTTCTGCCATGCGCGCCGCCTCCGCCGCATCACCGATCATCACCGGCGCGATGGCGTGGTCGCCGGGAAGCACGGCGAAGCCCTCCTCGGTCATCCGGGAGCGGAACAGCGCGGTGTTGGCGTTGAGGCGCTCGCGCAGGTCTCCCGCCGACTCCAGCAGGTCGAGCACCTTCAGCGAGGCGGCCGCGATCACCGGGGCGAGCGAATTGGAAAAGAGATAGGGGCGCGAGCGCTGGCGCAGCAGGGCGACGATTTCGGCGCGGGCGGCGACGTAGCCGCCGGAGGCGCCGCCGAGGGCCTTGCCGAGGGTGCCGGTGATGATGTCGACGCGGTCCATCACGCCGTGCAGTTCGGGGGTGCCGCGGCCGCCGGGGCCGACGAAGCCGACGGCATGCGAGTCGTCGACCATCACCATGGCGCCATGGCGGTCGGCCAGGTCGCAGATCTCGCGCAGCGGGGCGAGGTAGCCATCCATGGAGAAGACTCCGTCGGTGACGATGAGCTTGCGGCCGGCCCCTTCCGCCTCCTTCAGCTGCCGCTCCAGGTCCGCCATGTCGCGGTTGGCGTACCGGAAGCGGCGGGCCTTGGAGAGCCGGATGCCGTCGATGATGGAGGCGTGGTTGAGGGCGTCGGAGATGACCGCGTCGTCCGGGCCGAGCAGCGTCTCGAAGACGCCTCCGTTGGCGTCGAAGCAGGAGGAGTAGAGGATGGTGTCCTCCTGGCCGAGGAAGCCGGAGATCCGCCGCTCCAGTTCCTTGTGGACCTCCTGCGTACCGCAGATGAAGCGGACCGAGGCGAGCCCGTAGCCCCAGCGGTCGAGCGCGTCGTGGGCGGCGGCGACGACCTCGGGGTGGTCGGCGAGGCCCAGGTAGTTGTTGGCGCAGAAGTTGAGGACCTCGCCGGGACGGCCGCCCGCGGTGACCGCGACGGTGGCGGACTGCGGGGTGCCGATCACACGCTCGGGCTTGTGCAGTCCCGCGGCGCGGATCTCATCGAGGGTGCTGCGCAGCTCGTCACGTAGGGAGTCGAACATGAGGGGCGTCTCCAAAAGCGGGGGAGGGGCGGGCGGGTGCGGGGCTCAGCAGGTCCAGTCGAGGATGACCTTGCCGCCGAGGCCGCTCGCGGCGTCCTCGAAGGCGGCCTCGAAGTCCCGGTACGGGTACCGGCCGGTGATCACCGGAGCGAGGTCGAGACCACCCTCCAGCAGCACGGACATCGCATACCAGGTCTCGAACATCTCCCGGCCGTAGATGCCCTTGACCGTGATCATCGAGGTGACGATCCGGGCCCAGTCGACGGGGAACTCCTGAGTGGGCAGGCCGAGCATCGCGATCCGGCCGCCGTGCGTCATATTGGCGATCATGTCGCGCATCGCCTCGGGCCGACCGGACATCTCCAGGCCGACATCGAAGCCCTCGCGCAGGCCCATCCGGCGCTGGCCCTCCGCGATCGAGGTCTCGGCGACGTTGAGGGTGAGGCTGACACCCACCTTCCGGGCCAGCTCAAGACGCGCCTCACTGACATCGGTGATCACCACATGGCGGGCGCCGGCGTGCCGTGCGACGGCCGCGGCCATGATCCCGATCGGTCCGGCGCCGGTGATCAGCACGTCCTCGCCGACCAGCGGAAAGGACAGCGCGGTGTGCACGGCGTTGCCGAACGGGTCGAAGACGGCGGCGACATCGAGGTCGACGGGCACCCGGTGCACCCACACATTGGTGGCGGGCAGCGCCACATACTCGGCGAACGCGCCGTCCCGGCCGACGCCGAGGCCGACCGTGGCGCGACAGAGGTGACGGCGGCCGGCCAGGCAGTTGCGGCACTTCCCGCACACCAGATGGCCCTCGCCGCTGACCAGGTCGCCTTCCTTGATGTCGGCGACGTCGCGGCCGGTCTGCGCGACCTCACCGACGAACTCGTGACCGACGGTCAGCGGGGTGGTGATGGCTTGCCGAGCCCAGCCGTCCCACGCCCGGATGTGGAGGTCCGTCCCACAGATGCCGGTGCGCAGCACCTTGATCAGGACGTCTCCCGGGCCGATGGCCGGTTCCGGAATATCGGTGAGCCACAGACCGGGCTCCGCCTTCTGCTTGACCAATGCCTTCAACGTAAGGCTCCCGCGCATCAGAGTGCTGTGACGTCCCGGGAGCCCCTGGCTTCCCGTCTCGGAGTAGGAAGCCTTCCCTACGCCGGCCGCCTGGTCCATCGAGGATTTCTTAAGCGCGGCCACAGCTGCCCTTCACGCCCTGTGGGAGCGCGTTCAGGAGCCGAGTGCGGCGAGCAATTCGTCGCGACTGCTGACGCCGGTCTTGCGGAATATCGCCTTCACGTGGGTGTTGACGGTGTGCAGCGACACGTTCAGGCCGCGCGCGATCTGTTTGGGTGCCGCACCGGAGTGCAGACGCTCGACGATTTGGCGTTCGCGGTCGGTGAGGCCGTGCCAGGCCGAGTACGTAGGCAGCAGCAGGTCTCCGGTGGCTTCCTGGAGGATCACGGCGATATCGCCGTTGCCGTCCGCGTCGAGGGGCTGGGCGTGCACGGCTACCCGGCGGCCGAGGAACGCGGTGGGGCTGCAGGCGACCGGGCGTGGAGCACTCGGGTCCATCAGGTGGCGACGCGCGGCGAGGGTGATCTCACGCATTGACACGCTCGGCATCCAATGCGGCGCCCGGCCCCGGGCGGGATCGATCTCCCGCAGCCATGCCTGCGCTTCTGGAGTGAGGGAACGCACCTCGTGGTCGGCACCGACGATGACGACCCCGGCCGGCAGGTACGGCCGGCCGTGGTCGTCATCGCCGGCGGCATATCGCCGCAACAAGGTGACCAGCGGTGAGGCGATACAGGCAAGCCGATCGGCGTCATCGGGGCCGAATGCTCTGCCGCCCTCCTCCCGCAGCAGAGCCAGAAGACCCCATAAGCCCCGGCCGTCACGCAGCAGTAACCGCAGCTCGGACCCGGCACCGTGTGCCGTCAAGGTCTCCAGGGCGCGTCGCTGCCCTGGCAAGGAGCGGTTGTCACCACCGATCAGCCCTACAAGGTCGGGCAGCCGGGCGATGTCGACCGGACTGAAGGAGTCCGCACCCAGATAGGACTCAAGCAACTGTTCCCGGACAAGATCGGGGCTGAACTCGTGCAGGAATCCGAACGAGACCGTCCCGGTGGCCGGGTTCATCCCGAACAGGCGCAGCCCGTCATGCGCCACCCAGGGACCGACCGCCCGCGAGACGAGCTCGGCCAATTCGTCCCGGACGAACCGTTCCCCCGTCGCCGCCTCCAGGCAACGGGCCACCAGGGATGCATCTCCGCGCAACAGCGTCCTCACCCCTGTCCGCCATCTTCTGGAAACAATCATTTATGGGCGCGGCCGGCGCCGACGAGGGTTCGCTCTCCTGGAAAGTCCCCGGATTCCGAGGATGTCGAGGGCACCGGCAAGCGGAAAGGGCCGGTTCACTGAGCGGACCACGGTGACCTGTTACCAGCCCGCGTCGGCCTCTGCAGCGCGGAGGGGCAGAAGAGAAGGCCGGCCCGTCTTCCGCCGCCCATACCACAACCATGGCCGACTTCCACCCCGCCAACTTTGGGGATTTCCGGAGGATTCGCGGCCGGGCCACAGTCAGGTATCCGTGCAGAGGAGGAGATCATGCGCAGATCGAGGAGACCCAAGCTCGTACTCGCGTTGTTCGGGGTCCTGCTGGCCATGTTCGGGGTTCAGCTGGGCGGCTCGGCAGCGGCGGTCGATCATCGGCCCCTTCCGGAGAGATCCGCGCAGGGGCGCCCCACCGAAGTGGCGAGGTATCACGACGCGAGCGGCCGCATCACCGTGGCGGTCTTCAGTGAACTCGCCCAGCCGGCACAGGAGATCTGGACCGATCACCGGGTCCAGGTCACCGACCCCTCGATGATCGCGGTCGGCGGGGGCGCGACGGGAGCGGAGTACCCCTACGGCGCGTACCTGACCGCTTCCTATCCGAGCAACGACCTCTCGTCGTGGATTGTGTCCTCGAAGGACCACAACGGCAGCCGCCAGGCGCACGAGCTCAACGGCTACGCGATCGGCCTGAAGATAGAGGGTGTGGACAGGGAGCAGTTGCGCGCCTGGGTCAACTCGTGCAGCAGTTCCCGGCCCAGCGGTGCTCCGGCACATTACCCCCAGGCCAGCGCCAGTATCAATTCCGACCGGTGCGTGATGATCGGTGGCGGGTTCAAGGTGGATTGGACGGGGAAGGGCAACATCGCCACCGCCTCGTACCCCGCCATGGCGTCGTCCTCTTCCTCCGGTTCCACCTGGACGGTGCGTTCAAAGGATCACATGGTCGATGATTTCGCCAGGATCACCAGCTATGTGATGGGTATTCCGAAGTCGCTGCCGGTCGGCACCGTGCTCTCCCACGCCTTCTCCGGGTCGGGCGCCGCGGCACAACACCCCACCGCCACGGCGCAGGTGGACGACGGGTGGTCGCTGACCGGTATCGGTGCGCGGGTCTTCTACCACGCCGATGGCAACTTGCTGTGGAATCTGCAGCCGGTCGTCAACGACACCCAGCAGTATGTGACCGCCTCTTCCAAGGACCACGACACACCTGATGCGGCATCGATCGTGGCCTGGGCGATCGCCATCAGGCTCGTATGAGGTGACGAGCGCGCGGTATCACGTGGCGGGAGACTGCCGCGTGATACCGCCATCCGCGAAAGCATGCCCATGCGCGCACCGACGGGCGTCGCCGTACAGTGCCGCCGCCTCCGCCGCCACCCGGGCCAGGTCCTCGCGGATCTCGTCCGGGGCGATGGCCTCCACGTCCCGGCCGTACCCCAGCAGCGCTCGTGCCGCGCTGGGCGCGGGGAACGCGAACTCGACGGTCGCCGGGTCACCTCCGGTCGGCGGCCCCGCAGCCGCAGCAGCATGTCGAGGCGGGAACGGCGCACCCGTGCCGTCACGAGGACGTCCGTCGGCCGCTGTTCGACCTCGCGGCGCAGCACCGCCCACACGTCCGCCAGTTCGACGCTTGCCCGGCGGTGCACGGCCGCTCCGCTGACGGTCACGGAGGCGACTCGGTCCGCGCGGAAGAGCCGCGGCCGACCGCGCCGGTACGACCCGCTCCGGAGGGTGCGGACGCGTACGGCCGGCTGGCGGCCTGGCTGGGCCGCGCGGTGTGACCCCGGGGGCCTCCGGTACCGACTCCACCGGGCCCCGGCCGGGCGGTCACCCGTCAGCCGAGTAACCGCCAGGTGATGAGGGCGAGTCTGGCCCGTATCAGCCCGGTGGGCTCGGTGAGTTCGATGCCCAGGGTCTTCCCGATCTGGTCGAGCCGGCGCGAGACGCTGCTGTGATGCAGGTGGAGCAGGTCCGCGGCCCGGCGCAGCGAGCCGGCGGCGCAATAGGCGTCCAGCGTCTCCAGATCCTCCGGGCTTTCGGCCAGCCGGGCGATCGCGGTCACGTCGGCGTTCTCCCGCGCGGCGCCCTCGGGCACCTGCGCGAGCAGCGCCAACGCCCCCAGACCGGCATAGTGGACGACCGGTTGGCGCGGGGTGCTGAAGCGGAGCGCGGTGCGGGCCTCCCACCAGGACCGGCCGGGGTCTCCGGCGGCGCCGATGCCTGCACGTACACCTGCCGGAATCCGGTCCGCGTCCACCGTGGTGGCCAGGATGACGCCCACGTCGGCGAGCGGCGCCGCCTTCACCGGGCGCGCCGGGCAGACCAGGCCGCCGACCCGGTCGAGCGGAAGCCGCGACCGTACGGCGACGACGCGGACCGGCAGATCCGCGGCGAAACCCAGGAGCCGTAGCGCCCGGGCCCTGGCCGCCTCGTCGCCGTCGGTACTGATCACCAGTTCGACGAGGGCGGGGTCGGCCATGGTGGTACGGGCCGGCCCATACCTCTCGACGACCGCCGCGACGGCGATGGCGAGCCGGTCGAGGAGCACTTCGTCGAGCGGGTTGGGCGAGCCGGGGCGTTCCAGCCACACCGTGCCGATCTCCTCCTCGTCGAGCGCGATCGGCGCCGTGGGGGACGCGAGGTGCGGCGGGACGGATGCTTCCCTGCCGTCGGGCGAGAAGCGGATCGCCCGCCCCGTGCCGTGGAGCCGGATCCCGGCCACGCACTCGGCCAGGCCCGCCGACGCCCGGGCGAGCGCCGGAAGGTCCACCCGCCGGCGCATCAGGGTGTCGTAGAACGCGATGATGCGGATCGCGCCGTCGACGTACGGATCGAGTCCCGACAGGCGCAGGGCCAGTGCCTCCATGGCAGAAGGATAGGCGCCGATCGGCGCGAGATCCGGGCTGGATGCCCGACGGTCGGCGGGCGAACTCCGGGGGTGGCGACTGTGAGGATGGTCGCATGGATCCCGAACTCGAGGCATTCATCGCCTTGTTCCCCCCGGCCGACCTGGCCGACCCGCTCACCGAGCGCAAGAACTTCGCCAAACTGGCCGCCGCGGTACCGGCACCGGACATCACCAAACTGGAGATGGAGGACCGCACCGTGCCCGCCGACCCGGAGGTGGCGGTGCGGATCTACCGCCCGCACCGGGCACAGGGCGCCATCGTCTGGCTGCACGGCGGCGGATTCGTCATGGGCAACCTGGACACCGAACACCCGTGGGCCGCCCGGCTCGCCGACGGCTCCGGCGCGGTGGTGATCTCGGTGAACTACCGCCTGGCTCCTGAGAACCCGTTCCCGGCCGCACTGGACGACGTCTACGCCGTACTGACCTGGACGGCCGAGCGCGCACTCGAGCTCGGCATCGACCCGGGACGGATCGCGGTCGGCGGCCACAGCGCCGGCGGGGGGCTCGCGGCCGCACTGGCGCTGCGGGCGCGTGACCAGCAGGGGCCGCCGATCCGCTTCCAACTCCTCAACCAGCCCGGGCTCGACGACCGGCAGACGGCGTGGTCGGCGCAGCAGTTCACCAACACGCCCTGGATGAACCGCGACAAGGTCACCCAACTATGGCGGCACTACCTGGGCTTCACGCCCGCCTCGCCGTACGCCGCCCCGGCGCGGGCCACCGATCTGGCCGGCCTGCCACCCGCCTACGTGGCCACCGCGGAGTTCTGCCCCAACCGCGACGAGGACATCGACTACGCGGTGCGCCTGCTGCAGGCGGGCGTACCGGTCGAGCTGCACCAGTGGCCGGGCACGTTCCACGGGTCGCAGGCGATCCTGTCCGCCGAGGTGTCCCAGCGGCAACTCGCCGAACTCGGCGCAGTTTTGCGCCGCGCCCTGGCCGAGTGACGCGGCCGCGGCCGGCCGGACCGGCCACCCTCCATGCCACAGCCCATCAGATGAAAGATCACCGCAGGAAGGACGTCTCGGCATGACTGTCACCCCGATCGATCTCTTCGAGTCCTTTGTCCGCTTTCACCAAGACGGCCAGGCGCAGGCCGAACAGCCGGTGTTCGACGCCGGGCGGGACGGCTGGCAGTTGATGACCTTCCATGTGGAGACCAACGCCGACGTTCACGCCGACTATTGGGAAGTCCACCCCGACGCGGAAGAAGTCGTGTCCTGCCTCACCGGCGGGATACGCCTCTACTTCCGTCCGGAGCAGCCGGGAGAAGACGAGGAGGAGATCAAGCTGGCGGCCGGCACCGCGGTCATCGTGCCGCGCGGGCGATGGCACCGCATCGAGCTGGATGTCCCCAGCGACATCATGGCCGTCGTCATGGCGCAGGGCAGCCGTCTCGAGGAACGGACCGCAGCCTAGGCGCCGTTGGCGCCGCGAACGAACCGCCGCATCAGCCGGACCGGGTTCGACCAGGACCACGATGCCCGAGGCGTGTCCGATGGGTCATGCACGGCTCATGCACGGCTCATCGGACCGAACCCGGTCCTGGTCCGGGCCGGCGCCGCAGGGCCTCGGTTTCGCGGCTCAGCGGCGGTCCCCGGGAACGGTCAGCTGTGCCACCCTGGCGGTCGTCAGCTCGGTCGCAAGGACACTGCGCTGCAACGGCAGCAGACGATGCGCCTTGCAACGCTGCGTCGGCAGTGCCGCGTACCCCTCCCCGACGACCTGCTTCCAGGACGAGTCGAACCGCACCCGGACCACGAGGTCCTGCGCTGTGCCGGAGACGATCGACGATCCCAGCAGCCACAGACCGGGCCCGCGCCCGGTGCCCGGCGGATCGAAGGCCAGGTGCAGCAGCCCCGCCGAACGCCCCTGCGGACTGCGCAGCCGGTGCCAGTCGATCCGCCCGCTCTCGTCGATCCGGCCGAATGTGCCGGTTCCCGCCTCCGCCGTGCCGAGCAGCACCACCCAGATGCCACCAGGCCCGCTGATCAGCCCCACCGGTGTCCTGCCTCGCTCGGCCGGGACCGGGATCTGCGACGTACGCCCGCTTCGCGGGTCGATCCGCAGCAACGAGCTCGCGCTGTCCTGGCTGACGTAGAAGTCCCCGCTGACCGGGTGCCGGCCGGCGAAAATGGGCTGGGACCTCGCCTCGAAGAGCCGGTGGCGGGCCGGACGCTCAGGGTCCAGGGCCAGCACCTGGTTGCTCTCCTTCAACGTCACCCACAGCACGTCGCCGTACTCATGGACGTAGTGCGGCCCTCGGCCGCCGCCGGGAATGCCGATCTCCCGCTCCACGCGTGGCGCGGCATCGAGCGCATCCGCCCCCGGATCCACCAGAAGCAACCGGTTCCCGCCCTCGTGCGTGGCCCAGATCCTCCCGGGATGCCGCGCCGAGACCGCCAGCCCGTGCAACAGCGCGCCCGACGGCCCGAGAGGAAACGCCTTGATGCCCGTCACCCGCTCGGTACGCGGGTCAAGCCGCAGCTTCACCAGACGGCTGTCGGACATCTGGGACACCAACGCCATCGGCCTGCCCGGCATTTTGACGATCTCATGCGTCTCTTCGGCGAACGGCAGCTCGTACTCCACCACCGACCACCGACCCGGCACCCCCTTGCTCCCCGGACCGGCCGCCGCTCCCTCCGGCGGCCCGGCCAGCGCCCCGGCCACGGTCAGGCCGCCCAGGGCGAGCAGCCGACTGTGAAATGTGCGGCGGTCCACATCTCCCCCTGGTGCGCGCAGCCTCTCATCGACGGATCCATGGAAGCGGTATGTCCCGACAGTCAGTTGACGGTCGCGCTGGATTCATCCGTGTGGGTGACGGGTTGGGAGCTGCTGATCGGAGTCCAGGACGCGGGTAGTTGCCGGTCGCTACCGCCCGGCCCTCTCGGGGAGCGCCGCCTCCTCGGGGCTGGCCATGTCCAGCAGCAGCATCGCGTCGTGGTCCGGGGTGCCGGGCGGCGCCTGGTAGGTGACGAGGCGCTGGCCGTCCGTGCGGTAGATCGCCATCACCTCGAAGGTGAGGCACATCGAGCCGACCTCCGGGTGCCGGAAGTGCTTCTGGCCGCCGCTGCGCGCGTGCACGTCGTACCGCTCCCACAGCCGGGCGAACTCCGGGCTCTTCACCACGAGTTCACCGACGAGCTGGGCCAGCTCCGGCATGTCCGGGTCGGCGCCCGCCATCGCGCGCAGGTGGGCCGCGCTGTGCGCTGCCACCTTCTCCCAGTCGTGGTACAGCCTGCGGCCCATGGGGTGCAGGAACATATAGCGGGTGATGTTGCGGCGCTCCCGCGGCCAGTCCGTGATGCCGGGGAACAGGCGCAGGCCGGGCCGGTTGGCGGCCAGCAGGTCGTTGGTGCGGCTGACCACATACGCCGGCGCGGGGCGCAGCGTCTCCAGCAGGATGCGGACCGACTCCCGCACCGCACGCGCCGGGCCCGGGCACGGCGCCGACGCCTGGCCCGCGGCGAGCGCCACCAGCTCGTGCAGCCGGCGCAACGCGTCGGCGGAGAGCTGGAGCACCTCGCCGAGGGCGGCGACGACGGCGGGCGAGGGCCGGGTCTCGCGGCCGCGTTCCAATCGCGTGTAGTAGTCGACGCTGACCCCGGCCAGCGTCGCCAGCTCCTCGCGGCGCAGTCCCGGGGTGCGGCGGATGCCGGTGCCGACGGGCAGGCCCACGTCCTGCGGGCGGACCTGCCCGCGGCGGGCGCGGAGAAAGCGGCCCAGTTCCGTACCTTCACTCATCCGGCCATTGTCGCAAAGGGCCGTCCGGCCAGGGAGGCCGTACCAGGGCCAGGCACCGCGCTCCCCCGCACGGCCCGGTCTGCCGGGGCCCGCACCCGCCGAGCAGGCTGTCTTCCGTATCCGACGGGGACGGCACAGTGAGGAGCAGTGCAACGATGAGCGCGACGCAGTCCGCGGCAGGCACGGGAGTCGGGGCGAGGGCAGGCACCCGGGGCGAGCCGGGGCGGCCGGGCTCCGCCGTCGCGGCGCTGACCGCCGCCGTCCTCGGCTTCTTCATGATCACAGTCGACGTCTCCGGGCTCAATGTGGCGCTGCCCGCCCTGCGGGGAGAACTCGGCGGCTCGATGTCCGGGCTCCAGTGGGTCGTCGACAGCTACACCCTGATGTTCGCGGCGCTGATGCTCTCCGCCGGTGCGCTCTCGGACGCAGTGGGCGCGCGGCGCGCCTACGCCTGGGGGCTCGGTGTCTTCACCCTCGCCTCGCTGGCCTGCGGGGCGGCTCCGACGCTCGGGGCGCTGACGGCGGCGCGCGTGGTGCAGGGAAGCGCGGCGGCGGTGATGATGCCCGCCTCGCTGGCGCTGATCCGGCAGGCGTTCCCCGACTCGGGCGGGCGGGCGCGGGCCGTCGCCCTGTGGACGGTCGGCGGCGCGGTGGCCATCGCCGCGGGGCCCGTCCTGGGCGGGCTGCTCACCACGGTGTGGAGCTGGCGCGCCGTGTTCTTCCTCAACGCGCCTGCCGGGCTCGTCGGTTTTATGGCCCTGCTGCGGGCGGCGCGCTCCCCGCGCCACCCGGTCGCGTTCGACCTGCCGGGGCAGCTGACGGCGGTACTGGCGCTGGCCTCGCTGACCTTCGCCGTGATCGAGGGCGGGCACAACGGGTTCACCGGCACCGTACTGGCCGCGGCCGGGGCCGCGGTGTTGTCCGGGGCCGGTTTCGTGGCCGTCGAGGCACGGCGGCGCACGCCGATGCTGCCGCTGGAGCTGTTCCGGCGGCGCGGGGTCACCGTGCCGGTCCTCGCGGGTTTCGCCCTCAACGCCGCCTTCTACGGCGGGGTGTTCGTGCTGAGCCTGTTCTTCCAGGAGCAGCGGGGGCAGTCGGCGCTCTCCGCCGGGCTGATGTTTGTGCCGATGGCGGCGATCACTGCCGGCGTCAACTACCTCTCGCCGCGCGCGGTTTCCCGCTTCGGCCCGCGGACGGTGGTCGTCGTGGGGCTGCTGATCGGCGCGCTGGGCTGCGGCGGGCTGCTCGCCGTCGACACCGGCACGCTCGCGTGGGTGACCGCCCTGCTGATGGTTCCGCTGGGCGTCGGCGGCTCCCTCGCCGTGCCGGCGCTGACCTCCCTGGTGCTCGACAGTGTCGCCGCCGAGCGGGCCGGCACGGCGGCGGCGCTGCTCAACACCGGCCGTCAGACGGGCGGAGCGCTCAGCGTCGCCGTCTTCGGCGCGCTCCTCGCCGGGGACTTCGCGGCGGGGATGCGGGAGAGCCTGCTGCTCGCCGCCTGCCTGCTGGCGGCCGCGGCGCTGGGCGCGGGGGCACTGCTGCCGCGACGCTGAGGACAGCGGCGCCGGCCACCGTGTTTGCTGCTGGTGGGCCGTGGCGTCGCGGACCGGGCCCGGCCGGCTGTGCAGCGGCCGTCCGGGCCATTCGCGAGCGCGCGAATGCCGGGGTTACAGTTCTGCGATGAGCGAGACCGACAGCCCCGGTGACGCCATGCTCCTGGCGCAGTTGGAGAGTGCCGCCGAGCGGGCCGGGGGATGGGCCCGGCTGCTGGCGGTGGCGCAGGAGTTCGCGGACCTGCCACATGCCGAGGACGACTTCGGCTGGAGACGGCTGGAACGGCGGGCCGACGGTGAAGTGGTGGGTGGCTATCCGGTCTACGGGACGCGGGTGGAGCAGGCCCGCCGGGCACTGGTCGAGATCGGGGCGATCACACCGGCGTACCCGTGGATGCAGCAGCCGCTGCCTGCGATGCCGACGGGTGCCGCGGGGCTTTCCCCCGCCGACGGGGTGCGCCTGGCGACGGCCATCGTTCGGGGGGAGCGGCTGTGCGACGGCACGATCGGGCAGGCGGTGGAGCAAGGTGTCCTGCAGGCGGTGCTGGCCTCGCTGGCCACGTGGTACCAGGAACGGCCGGGTACCTGAGGACTGTACGGCCCTGAGCACTGTCCGGCGGTTCTCGTGCGGCCGGCGTGAGTGCTAGGAATTGCATATGGCCAAAGAATCCTCGCACGCGGCTCATGGGCCGGGCGTACCCCGGGTCGTCGTGATCGTGGACGAGAACTCGAACCCCTTCGAGCTCGGCTGTGCGACCGAGATCTTCGGCCTGCGCAGGCCCGAGCTCGGCCGTGATCTCTACGACTTCAGGCTCTGCTCACCCGAGCCCCACACCCTGATGCGGGACGGATTCTTCACGCTCACGGGAGTCGCCGGTCTGGAAGCGGCCGACGCGGCGGACACCTTGATCGTCCCCAACCGTCCCGACGTCGAGGTGCCCCGCCGCCGGGCCGTGCTCGATGCGATCCGGCGGGCGCACGCGCGCGGTGCCCGCCTGGTCGGCTTCTGCAGCGGCGCCTTCACCCTGGCCGAGGCCGGAGTCCTGGACGGGCGGCGGGCCACCGCGCACTGGCAGTGGGCGGACTCCTTCCGGGCCCGCTTCCCCGCTGTCCGACTCGAATCGGACGTGCTGTTCGTCGATGACGGCGACATCCTCACCGCCGCGGGGAGCGCGGCCGCGCTCGACCTCGGGCTGCATGTGGTGCGCCGCGACTACGGTGCGGAGATCGCCAACTCGGTGAGCCGGCGGCTGGTTTTCGCGGCACACCGGGACGGTGGGCAGCGGCAGTTCGTGGAGCGCCCCATGCCCGACCCGCCGGACGAGTCGCTGGCTCCTGTCCTGACCTGGGCCCAGGAGCGGTTGGACGCACCGCTCACGGTGTCCGACCTGGCGGCGCGCGCGGCGGTCAGCCCGGCGACGCTGCATCGCCGCTTCCAGGCACAGCTGGGCACGACGCCGTTGGCGTGGCTCACGGGGGAACGACTTGCCCTGGCCTGCCGGTTGATCGAGCGAGGTGAGTCCCGCTTCGAAGTCGTCGCGCAGCGCAGCGGGCTCGGCACCGGCGCCAATCTGCGTGCGTTGATGCGTCGGGAGACGGGCATCACTCCGTCGGCGTACCGGCGTCGCTTCGGGCCCGGGACGGGCTGACGGCAAGGCGTCCTCTGCCGGCGAACCACCGGAACGTGCGCGGCTGGAATGTGACCGGTGACATAGTAATGTGAAATTGCACAGCCAAGGTGCCGGCAACTCCGTTACTCGCCTGTGTCCAAGGGAGGGGCTCCATGAATGAGTCAACGACCGCAAAACTGCGCACAGTCAGCCACGATCTGCCCGTTTCACTCGAACTTGAGCGCTCCATGGTCAGTGGCTGGGCGGCCACCCCACTGCCCCAGGACATCCGGCTGTCCGTCGCCGACCTGGCCCTCGGCCGCCGCACCCGGCTGTCGGCCCGCTTCCCGGGCGAGCGACTGATCGTCCCGGCCGGGGAGTTGCGGGTCCGCTCCAACGACTGCGACCACCGCTTCCGTCCACACAGCGCCTACACCTGGCTGACCGGTCTGGCCGGTGAGGAGCAGGCGGGGCATGTCCTGGTCCTGGAGCCGGACGGGCCCTGTGGTCATCAGGCGGTGCTCCATGTCCGTCCGCGCTCACCGCGCTCGGGCGGGGAGTTCTACCGGGACCGCCGCTATGGCGAGTTCTGGGTGGGCCGCCGCCCCGACCTCGCGGAGGCGGAGCGGATGACCGGAATCCGGTGCGTGCACCTGGACTCGTACGACCGGCTCCCGCCGGGCCGCAATGCGGCCCAGGACCCCGAACTGGCCACCGCGCTGAGCGAATTGCGGCTGGTCAAGGATGCCTGGGAGGTCGGCCAGCTCCAGCTCGCGGTGGACCATACGGCAAGCGGCTTCGAGGATGTCGTACGGGCCCTGCCGCGGGCCCTCGCCCATCCGCGCGGCGAGCGCTGGATCGAGGGCGTCTTTGGCCTGCGGGCCCGCGCCGAGGGCAATGGCACCGGCTACGAGACCATCGCGGCCTCCGGTGCACACGCCTGCGTACTGCACTGGATACGCAATGACGGGCCGCTGGACGCCCGGGAGTTGCTGCTGCTGGACGCGGGCGTGGAGACCGACAGCCTCTACACCGCCGACATCACCCGCACCCTGCCGCTCTCCGGGCGCTTCTCGCCGGTGCAGCGGCAGGTCTATGAACTGGTGCTGGCCGCCCAGGAGGCGGGCATCGCCGCACTGAAGCCGGGCGCCGGCTTCCGCGACTTCCACCGGGCCTGCATGCGGGTGATCGCCGAGGGGCTCGTCGAGTGGGGCGTGCTGAAGAGCGCGGAGGGTGACCTCCACCGCCGCTACACCCTGTGCAGCAGCGGGCACATGCTCGGCCTGGACGTCCATGACTGCGCCCGGGCGCGGGCCGCGGCGTATCCGGACGGGGTGCTGGAGGAGGGGCAGGTGCTGACCGTGGAGCCGGGGCTCTACCTCCAGGGCGACGACGAGACCCTGCCGCCCGAACTGCGCGGCATCGGGGTGCGCATCGAGGACGACCTGGTGATCACCGCGGAAGGGGCCCGGCTGATGTCCGGGGCGCTGCCGCGCACCCCGGACGCGATCGAGGAGTGGATGGGTTCCCTGATGGAACGGTGAAGCTCTTGGCAGCATCCAGTGCAATGTGAAATGTTACTGAGGTGTCCACGAGCAACTCGCCGGATGTCATCGTCATCGGGGCGGGCGTGGTCGGCGCGGCCTGCGCCTACTACGCCGCCCTGGCCGGCCTCTCCGTCACCGTGATCGACCGCGGCCCCGTCGCCGGCGGCACCACGGGCGCCGGTGAGGGAAACCTCCTGGTCTCCGACAAGGAGCCCGGCCCCGAACTCGAACTCGCCCTGCTGTCCACCGGATTGTGGCGGGAGCTGGCCGAACTGCTCCCGCCACAGATCGAGTACGAGCCCAAGGGCGGCCTGGTCGTCGCCTCCGGCGAGCCCGGAATGCGTGCCCTGCGCGCCCTCGCGGCAGGACAGCAGAAGGCGGGCGTCACCGCCGAGGAGATCCCGGCGGACCGGCTGCACGACCTTGAGCCCCACCTGACCCCCGGCCTGGCCGGTGCCTTCCACTATCCACAGGACGCCCAGGTGATGCCCGCGCTGGCAGCGGCACATCTGCTGCGCGTGGGCGGCGGCCGGGTGCGTCTGAGACTGGGGGAGGAGGTCACCGGCGTGATCACCGGAGCGGGCGGGGAGGTGCGCGGGGTACGGACGGCGGCCGGTGCGATCCATGCGCCGTGTGTCGTCAACGCCGGCGGTACCTGGGGCGGTGAACTCGCCCGGCTGGCGGGTGTGGAGCTGCCCCTGCTGCCCCGCCGGGGCTTTGTCCTGGTCACCGAACCGCTGCCGCGAGTGGTGCGGCACAAGGTGTACGCCGCGGACTATGTGGCCGATGTGGCCAGCGATTCGGCCGCCTTGCAGACCTCGGCGGTGGTCGAGGGCACTCCGGCCGGGCCGGTGCTGATCGGCGCCAGCCGGGAACGGGTCGGCTTCGACCGGACCTTGTCGACCCAGGCCCTGGGCCGCCTCGCGGCCCAGGCCACGGCGCTCTTCCCGGTCCTGGCACGGGTTCGTGCGATGCGCGGCTACGCCGGGTTCCGCCCCTACCTCCCGGACCACCTGCCCGCGATCGGCCCCGACCCCCGCGCCCCCGGACTGCTGCACGCCGCCGGGCACGAAGGCGCCGGAATCGGCCTCGCCCCGGCCACCGGGCTGCTGATCGCCCGCTGCCTGACCGGCGGTGAACCACCTCTGGACATCGGACCGTTCAACCCCGGACGCTTCACCCTCCGAGCTCCCTGAGTCACCTGAGCCACCTGAGACCGCCGAGCACCCTGAGAGGAGGCCCGCTGTGGCCCGTACCCCCACCGAACTGGTCGGGGCGCAGCCCGAGCCGTCGTTCGAGATCACCCTGGACGGCCGCCCGGTCACCGCCCGGCCAGGCCAGTCCATCGCCGCCGCCCTCTGGGGCGCGGGGATCCTCGCCTGGCGCACCACCCGCATCGGCGGCCGCCCGCGGGGCGCCTTCTGTGGCATCGGCCAGTGCTACGACTGCCTGGCCACCGTCAACGGCGAGCCCAACCGCAGGGCCTGCCTGCTGCCCGCCCGTCCCGGCGATGCCATCACCACCCAGGAGGGACACGGCCATGCGCTATGACCTGGCGGTGATCGGCGCGGGCCCCGCCGGTCTGGCGGGCGCGGTCGTGGCGGCCGAACTCGGCCTCCGGGTCGCCCTGCTGGACGGCTCCGCCCAGCCCGGCGGCCAGTTCTACCGGCACCCGGCACCCGAGGCGGGGGCCAGGCGGCCCGAGGCCCTGCACCACGACTGGTCCGCCTTCACCGCCCTGCGCGCCCGCCTGGCGGCGAGCGACATCACTCGGCTCACCGGACATCATGTATGGACCGTGGCCAAGGGCGATGACGATCTTTGGACGGTGCATGCCACCACCGGCGCCGACGGCGACGCGGAGCCGGTGCGCCTGCGCACGCGGACGGTGCTGCTCGCGACCGGCGCCTACGAGCGCCAACTGCCCTTTCCCGGCTGGACCTTGCCCGGAGTGGTGGCCGCGGGCGGGGCACAGGCGATGCTCAAGTCCCAGCTGGTGCTGCCCGGAAGACGGATCGTGGTGGCGGGCAGCGGGCCGCTGCTGCCGGCGGTGGCCGCCTCGCTGGCCGCCGCCGGTGCCGAGGTCCCGGCCGTGGTGGAAGCTTCCGGATATCTGCGGTACGCCCGTCACCCCCGGCCACTCGCCACCAACCCGCGCAAACTGGCCGAGGCGGTGGTCCATGGCTCCGCACTGCTCCGGCACCGGGTGCGGCTGTGCACCCATAGCGCGGTCACCGAGGCGCACGGCGGCGACCGGGTGGAGGCCGTCACCGTCACCCGCCTCGACCGCGACTGGCGGCCCATCCGGGGGTCGGGCCGGGTGATCGAGTGCGATGCGCTGGCCGTGAGCCATGGCCTGGTCCCGCAGATCGAGCTGGCCACCACCCTGGGCTGCGCTACCCGCCCGCTGCCCGACGGCACCACGGCCCTGGTCCTGGACGGACTCCAGGAGACCTCGGCCCGCGGACTGTGGGCGGCGGGCGAGACCGGTGGCATCGGAGGTGCCCAACTGGCCCGTACCGAGGGCGAGCTGGCCGGGATCGCGGCCGCCGCCCGGGTGCGGGGCCGCCCCGGACGGCCCGGCCGGGTAGCGGAGTTGCGCCGCCGCCGGGACCGGATGCGGGCCTTCGCCGAGGTCATGGTGGCCGCCCACACACCGGGCCCCGGCTGGTCCCGGTGGCTCACCGAGGACACCGAGGTGTGCCGCTGCGAGGAGGTGACCGCGGGCCGTATCCATAGCGCGGTCGACGAGCTCGGGGCGCGTGACGCCCGTACCGTCAAGCTGTTCACCAGGGCCGGGATGGGCTGGTGCCAGGGGCGGATGTGCGGCGCCGCGGTGGCCTGTCTCGCCGCGGGTGGCGGTGCCGTGCAACCGGCCGCGGAACGCCGCCCGTTCGCCCTGCCCGTTCCCCTCTCGGCGCTCAGCTCGCTCAAGCCTGACACAACCACGAAAGGCTCACCCGCATGACCGCCACCACCTGGAACACCACCCACCCCTGGCGCGGCATCATGGTCGCCACCGCGCTCCCGCTGCGCGATGACCTGTCCGTCGACTACGACGCCTACGCCGAGCACGTCCGCTGGCTGATCGACAACGGCTGTGACGGAGTGGTGCCCAACGGCTCCCTGGGGGAGTACCAGACCCTCACCGACGAGGAGCGCGCCCGGGTCGTCCGGACCGCCGTCGAGGCGGCGGGCGACGGAGCCAGGGTGATGCCCGGGGTCGCCGCCTATGGCAGCGCCGAGGCCCGCCGCTGGGCCGAGCAGGCCGGCGAGGCCGGCTGTGGCTCCGTCCTGCTCCTCCCCCCGAACGCCTTCCGCGCCGACGAGCGGGCCGTATGCGCCCACTACGCCGAGGCCGCCCGGGCCGGTGTGCCGGTGGTCGCCTACAACAACCCCATCGACACCAAGGTCGATCTGAGCCCCGCACTGCTGGCCCGGCTGCACCGGGACGGCAGCATCATCGCGGTGAAGGAGTTCAGCGGCGACGTACGACGCGCCTATGAGACGGCCGAACTGGCGCCCGGACTCGACCTGTTGACCGGCGCCGACGACGTACTCCTGGAACTGGCCATGGCCGGTGCGGTCGGCTGGGTCGCCGGATATCCCAATGCCTTCCCGGCCAGCTGCGCCGAGCTGTACCACGCGGCCGTCGCCGGTGACCTGGAGGTGGCCCTGCCGCTCTACAAGTCGCTGCACTCGCTGCTGCGCTGGGACTCCAAGACGGAGTTCGTCCAGGCCATCAAACTCTCCATGGACATCGGGGGCCGCCGGGGCGGACCCGTCCGCCCGCCGCGCTTCCCGCTCACCGGGGAGACCGAGGCCGCGGTGCGGGCGGCCACCGAGCAGGCCATCGCCCACGGTCACCGCTAGGAGCTCGCCGGTGCGTACTCGCCATGTCTTCCACGCAGTCGACTCGCACACCGAGGGCATGCCCACCCGGGTGATCACCGGTGGCGTCGGAGTGGTCCCCGGCGCCACCATGGCCGAGCGCAGGCTGCACTTCATCGAGCACCTCGATCATCTCCGTACCCTGCTGATGTACGAGCCACGGGGCCATGCGGCCATGAGCGGCGCCGTCCTCCAGCCGCCGACCCGCCCCGACGCCGACTACGGCGTCCTCTATATAGAGGTCTCCGGGCTGCTGCCGATGTGCGGCCATGGCACCATCGGGGTCGCCACCGTGCTGGTGGAGACGGGCATGGTGGCGGTGCGGGAGCCGGCCACCACGGTGCGGCTGGACACCCCGGCCGGGCTGGTCGCCGTCGACGTACGGGTGGAGGGCGGCGCGGCGAAATCCGTCACCTTCACCAATGTGCCCGCGTACTGCGTCGGCCTGGACCGCAAGGTCCGGGTGCCGGGCCTCGGGACGGTGACCTTTGACCTGGCCTTCGGCGGCAACTTCTATGCCTTCGTCGAACTCGGCGCGCTCGGGTTGTCGTTCGACCGGGCCCGCAAGGACGAGCTGCTGGCTGCCGGGCTCGCCATCATGGATGCGGTCAACGCCTCACCGGACCGCCCCGTCCACCCGGAGCAGCCGGAGATCGCCGGAGTCAAGCACGTCTATCTCGCGGCTCCCGGCTCCGACGCACACCACTCACGGCACGCCATGGCCATCCATCCCGGCTGGTTCGACCGCTCGCCATGCGGGACCGGCACCTCTGCCCGGATGGCCCAGCTCCACGCCCGCGGTGAACTCCCCCTCGGCCGGGACTTCGTCAACGAATCCTTCATCGGGACCCGCTTCACCGGACGACTGGTCGCCGACACGCAGGTCGGCGGACTGCCCGCGGTCGTACCGACCATCACCGGACGCGCCTGGATCACCGGCACCGCCCAGTACTTCCTCGACCCGGACGACCCCTTTCCCGGAGGTTTCCTGCTATGACCGTCATCTCGCGCAATCCGGCGGATCCATCCGATGTCCTGGTGCGGATCCCGGCGCCCGGCGCCGGTGCCGCCGGGGACGCCGCCGCACGGGCGCGGGCGGCCCAGCCCGAGTGGCTGACGACGGGCGCGGCCAACCGCTCGGCGGCGCTCGGCGCGATCGCCACCGCCGTCGAGGCCGCCGCGGAGGAACTGGCCGCGCTGGCCGTACGCGAGGTGGGCAAGCCGCTCACCGAGGCACGGGCCGAAGTCGCCCGTACTGCCGCGATCTGGCGCTACTACGCCCAGGCACCCTATGAACCCACCGGCGCCGTCCACGAGCCGGCGGCCGGGCCGGGGCTGCTGTTCACCCGGCGCCGCCCCCATGGCGTCGCCGGGCTCGTCACCCCGTGGAACTTCCCCCTCGCCATCCCGGCCTGGAAGGCGGCACCGGCGCTTGCGGTCGGCAACGCGGTCGTCCTCAAGCCCGCCCCCGAGGCCACGGCCTGCGCCCAACGACTCGCCGCCCTGGCCCAACAGGCATTGCCGGACGGGGTGTTCACTGTGCTCCCCGGCGGCGCGGTCGAAGGCGAGGCCCTGGTCTCCGCCGCCGATGTGGTCTCCTTCACCGGCTCCACCGCCGCCGGCAACGCGGTGGTACGCACCGCCACGGCCCGAGGCATCCCGGCCCAGGCCGAAATGGGCGGGCTCAACGCGGCGATCGTCCTCCCCGACGCCGACATCGGCCGGGCCGCCGCCCATATCGCCGCCGCGATCGCCGGGTACGCCGGACAGAAGTGCACCGCCACCAGCCGGGTCATCGCCGTGGGTGCCGCCGTCGACCCGCTGCGCGAAGCCCTCTCGGAGGCGCTGCGGGCCGTCCCGGTGGGCGACCCGGCGGACCCGGCCACCGTCTGCGGCCCGCTCATCAGCGAACACGCCCGGGAGGAGGTCGGCGCGGCCTGGGGCGGACTCTCGGTGCTGGCCGGCGGTGGCATGCCCGCCCGTCCCGGCTGGTATGCGGCACCGACCCTGGTGGAGAAGGTGCCCCCGGGCCACCGGCTGCTGACCGAGGAGGTGTTCGGCCCGGTTGCCGCACTGCTGCCCGCCGACGACCTGGACCAGGCGGTACGGATCACCAACTCCGCCCCGTACGGCCTGGTCACCTCGGTCCACACCACGGAGCTGGACGCGGCCCTGTACGGCCTTGACCAACTCGACACCGGAATGATCCGGATCAATGCCCCGTCCACCGGCGTCGACTTCCACCTGCCGTTCGGCGGTGCCAAGGCATCCGGCCACGGTCCGCGCGAACAGGGCCGTGCGGCACTGGAGTTCTACACCGCCGGCCGCACCTACACCCTGTCACCAGCCGGAACGGCGTGACGCCAAAAAACGTGACATTGTACTCTGGTGATCCACTCCGGCTGATTCACTCCGGCATGAAGGGATCACCATCGCCATGGGGCACCTGACGCAGCGCGACCTCAACGCCACCCGGGAGAGGCTGCGCGACCAGGTCGCCCATGCCCTGAGGGCCGCGTTGATCTCCGGTGAGCTGCGACCCGGCGAGGTGTACTCGGCGCCGGTGCTGGCCGAGGACTTCGGGATCTCGGCCACGCCGGTGCGCGAGGCAATGCTCGACCTGGCCCGTGAAGGGCTGGTCGAGCCCGTCCGCAACAAGGGCTTCCGGGTCACCGAGGTCAACGAAAGCGACCTCGACCAGTACACCGAGATCCGCGCCCTGATCGAGATCCCCACCGTCGGCCGGGTGACCCGCACCGCCACCCACGAGGACCTGGAAACCCTCCGCCCGGTCGCCGAGAAGATCGTCGAAGCGGCGCGTGAACACGACCTCATCGGCTATCTGGAATCCGACCGCCAGTTCCACCTCTCCCTGCTGGCACTCTCCGGAAACGAACGCCTGGTGGAGACAGTCGGCGACCTGCGCAAGCGCTCCCGCCTCTATGGACTCACCGCGCTCGACCAGCGCGGCGAACTGATCCCGTCCGCCGAGGAACACCTGGAACTCCTCGATCTGATGCTGGCGGGCGACGCCAAGGGCGCGGAGAAATGCACGGCCCGGCACCTGGGCCATGTCCGCTCCCTCTGGGCCAGGAGCGAGGCGGCCGGCCAGGACTCGATGGCGAAAGGGAATCCATGATTCCCTCCCGCCCCGCCGGTGGCCACTGACCGCGGCCGCCGTCCACGCCACCGGACTTACCGCCCAGTGCCCGGAAGAACTCCCGGATGCCGTCGATAAGCAGGTCCGGCGCGCCGTGGGCGGCCCAGTGGCCGGGTATGTTGGCCGGGGCGACCGCGGTGCGGCCATGGCGGAGGGGGCCTCATGGGCGAAGATGCGACCAGGGTGCACGACGAACTGATCCGTCCCCTGCCCGACGCGTTGAAGGAACACGCCGCGCGCGGACCGGGCCGCATCGCCTACGAGGACGCCCGGCGGAGCCTGACCTACGGGGAACTGGCCCGGCGGACCGCCCGGCTCGCGGGTCATCTGCGGCGGATGGGCGTACGGCACGGCGACCGGGTAGCGCTCTGCACGGGCAACCGGGTGGAGCTGGTGGAGAGTTGGCTGGCCGTGCTGCGTGCGGGAGCCGTGGGGGCGTTGCTCGACCCCGGCTCGACGGAGACCGAACTGGCCCATCTGATCGGTGATTGCGCACCGGTGCTGGTCATCACGGAAGCCGCTCTGTTGCCGGCGGTCGGACGTGCCGGTCCGGGTCCGCGGACGCTGGCGGTGGACACGGGCACCTTTGAAGAACTGGCGGGCAGCGACCCCGGACTCCTGCCGCGCGACGACCTCGGTCTCGACGAACCGGCCTGGATCCTCTACACCTCGGGCGCGACCGGTCCGGGCAAGGGCGTGGTGTCCACTCAGCGCGCCGCATTGTGGTCGGTGGCGGCGGCCTACGTCCCGCTGTGGGGGCTGGGGCCGCAGGACCGTCTGCTCTGGCCGCTGCCGATGGCCCACGCCTATGCCCACTCGTTGTGCTTGCTGGGGGTGGTCACGGTGGGGGCCGGCGCGTACCTCCTGGACCGCGGTGCCCGTCCGGCTCACGCGCTGGCCGACCGGCCGTTCACCCTCCTCGCCGGCGTGCCCGCCACGTACCGGCTGCTGCTCGACGAACTGTCCCGCCCCTCCCGGCGGCCGCTGCCGGGTCTGCGTCGGTGCGTGAGCGCGGGCGCGCCCTGCCCGCCGGAGCTGCGCTCGGCGGTCGAGCGGCAGTTGGGCGTTCCGCTGCTCGACGGCTACGGCTCCACCGAGACCTGCGGCAAGATCGCGGTCACCCCGTTCGACGGCGCCACGCCGGGCAGGCCTCCCGTGCCGGTGCCCGGTGTCGAGGTGCGGGTGACCGACCCGACGACCGGTGAGGACATCGCCGACGGAGGCGAAGGGGAGATCCGCGTCCGCGGCCCCCACCTGATGACCGGCTATCACCACCGCCCCGACGAGACGGCCCGGGCCGTACAGGGCGGCTGGTACCGCACCGGAGACCTCGGCCGCCGCACCCGCGACGGCTGTCTGCGCGTCACCGGCAGGGTCGAGGAACTGATCATCAGCGGCGGTGAGAACGTCAACCCCGGCGAGGTCGAACACGTACTGCTGAGCTGTCCCGGCGTCGCGGACGCGGCCGTCGTCGGCAGGCCGCACGACGTGCTGGGCGAGGTGCCCGTGGCATTCGTCGTATCCCGCCCTCAGGGCGTGGACACCGATACCCTCCGCGCCGCGTGCCGGGCGAGGCTGTCGGCGGTCAAGGTGCCTCACGAGTTCCACGAGACGGCCGCGCTGCCCCGTACACGCTCCGGCAAGGTCCAACGGCGGGCGCTGGCCGGGCAGTCAGCAGAGAAGGCCGCCACGTTATGCGCTACGGCCACCTCTGGGCTCCTCGAACGGCTGCGGCCGTTGCCCGCGTCCGCACGCCACGAAGCCGTGCTGCGCCTGGTCCTCGAAGCCGTGGCCGAAGCCGGTGACATGCCGGGACAGGATGTGGACCCGGAACGGCCCTTCGCCGGGCTGGGGTTCACCTCCCTCGCGGGAGTACGGCTGCGCGACCGGCTCACCGCGGTCACCGGGCTGACCCTGCCCACGACGCTGGTGTACGACCGGCCGACCCCCGCCGCCGTGGCCCGGAGCCTGTGCACCTCCCTCTTCGGCGATCCGGACACCAAGGCGGCAGCCCGTACGCCCCGCACCGGGGCGGCCGGGGAGCCGCTGGCCGTGGTCGCCATGGCGTGCCGCTACCCGGGAGCCGGCCGCGACGTCACCTCTCCCGAGGAGCTGTGGCGCCTGGTCGCGGACGCAGCCGACGCGACGTCCGGCTTCCCCGCCGACCGTGGCTGGGACCCGGCCGGTATCCACGACCCCGACCCGGACCGCCTCGGCGCCTCCGTCACCCGCCGGGGTGGATTCCTGCGCGGGGCCACGGACTTCGACGCGGCCTTCTTCGGCATGTCCCCCCGCGAGGCCCTGGCCACCGACCCGCAGCAGCGGCTGCTGCTGGAGATCTCCTGGGAGTTGTGGGAGCGGGCCGGCATCGACCCGCTCACCCTGCGGGACAGCGACACCGGGGTGTTCGTCGGCGTCATGCACGACGACTACGCCGGACGCCTCCTGCACCACGGGCCCCACGAGCTGGAGGCGCACCTCGCACTGGGGTCGGCGGGCAGCGTGACGTCCGGCCGCCTCGCCCACCACCTGGGGCTCCGCGGGCCCGCCGTGACCGTGGACACCGCCTGCTCGTCCTCGCTCGTGGCCCTGCACTGGGCGGCGCGGGCGCTGCGCTCCGGCGAGTGCGCGCTGGCCGTCGCCGGGGGAGTCACCGTGATGGCCACACCGGTGCCGTTCGTTGCCTTCAGCAGGCTGCGCGCCCTGGCGCCGGACGGCCGCTGCAAGCCCTTCTCCGCGGCAGCGGACGGCACCGGCTGGGGCGAGGGCGCGGGCCTGGTCCTGCTGGAGCGGCTGTCCGACGCCCGGCACAACGGCCACCCCGTGCTGGCAGTGCTGCGCGGCTCGGCCGTCGCCTCCGACGGCGCCTCCAACGGACTCACCGCCCCCAGCGGCCCGGCCCAACAGGACGTCATCCGGCGGGCGTTGGCCGACGCCGGGCTGACTCCGGCGGACATCGACACCGTGGAGACACACGGCACCGGCACCGCGCTCGGCGACCCCGTCGAGGCCCGGGCGCTCCAGGCCGCCTACGGGCAGGACCGCCCGGCGGACCGCCCGCTGTGGCTGGGCGCGCTGAAGTCCGTCACCGGGCACACCCAGGCCGCGGCGGGCGTCGGCGGTGTCATCAAGACCGTCATGGCCATGCGCCACGGGCGGCTGCCGCGCATCCTGCACTGCGAGCGGCCCACACCACAGGTGGACTGGGACGCGGGCGGCGTACGGCCGTTGACGGAGGACCGGGAATGGCCGACGGCCGACGGACGGCCCCGCCGCGCCGGGGTGTCGGCATTCGGGATCGGCGGGACCAACGCCCACCTCATCCTGGAAGAAGCCGCCCCCGAAACCTCTGCCGGATGGCCTGACCGCCCCGCGGACCCCGCGCCGCCCCCGCTGCTCCTGTCGGGCGCGGACGCGGGCGCGCTCCGCGACCAGGGCCGGCGGATCGCCGAACTGCTGTGCGTGGAGCCGGAGTTGTCTCCGCTGGACGTCGCCTTCTCCCTGGCCACCACCCGTGCCGCGCTCTCCTGCCGCGCCGCCGTGCCCGCCGGTGACCGTGCCGCTTTGCTGAACGCCCTGGACGGCCTGGCGGCGGACGGCCCCACGACCCGGGCCGGCGCCGCGGTCCGGACCACCGCCGCGCCCACGGCCCGTCTCGCCGTGCTCTTCACCGGCCAGGGGGCACAACACCCCGGCATGGGACGCGCCTTGCACGGCGTATTCCCGGCCTTCGCAACGGCCTTCGACGCCCTGTGCGCCCGTTTCGACGCGGCCTTCGGCGACGGCCTCCCTCCGCTGAAGGAGGTGCTGTGGGCTCCCGAGGACACCGCGGACGCCGCGGCCGTCCGCAACCGGACGGACCTCGCCCAGGCGGGTCTGTTCGCCTTCGAAGTGGCCCTCTTCCGGCTGCTGGAATCCTGGGGGATCCGGCCCGACGTTCTGGCCGGGCACTCCCTGGGCGAGATCGTCGCGGCCCATGTCGCGGGCATCCTGACGGAGCCGGACGCCGTCGCCCTCGTCGCCGCACGCGGACGCCTCATGCAACAACTCCCCGGCGGCGGAGCCATGGTGGCCCTGGAAGCCTCCGAAGAGGAGGCCCTCACGGAACTGCGCGCGATCGAGGACCGCGCGGCCGTCGCCGCCGTGAACGCCCGGCGCTCGGTCGTCGTCTCCGGGGAGAAGGAAGCCGTACTCGCCGTCGCGGACCGCTTCGCCGCCCGCGGGCGGCGAGTCACCCGGCTGCGAGTCGCCCACGCCTTCCACTCCCCGCTGATGGAACCGGCCCTGGCCGCCTTCGAACGAGCCGCCGCCGCCCTGAACTCCCATGCGCCGCGCATCCCGGTGATGTCCGCCCTGACCGGTCGCATGGCCGAAGGGGACGACCTGCGCTCGGCCGAGTACTGGACGCGGCACGCCCGTGCCACCGTGCGCTTCGCCGATGTCGTGCACCGGCTGACGCACGACGAACGTGTCACCGTCTGCGCAGAGTTGGGCCCAGGAGCGCAGCTCACCGCGGCGGCCACCGCCGGGCCCGCCCAAGAGGACGGCCGCGCACCCGTGTTCGTGGCCACCGCGCGGGGCGGTGCTCCGGAACCCGTCGCGCTGCTGTCCGCCGTGGCCCGGCTGCATGTGGAGGGAGTCCCGGTCGACTGGCACCGGGTGTACGAGGGCCGTGGCGCCCGGCGGGTGGACCTGCCGACGTACCCGTTCCAGCGCCTGCGCCACTGGCTGCCCGGCAGCACCGCCCCGTCCGCACCCCGCACGGACGACCGCGGCCATCCACTGCTGACCGAGACCGTCACGCTGCCCGGTACCCAGCGCCTGCTGTGCACCGGCAATCTGTCCGGTACGGACCAGCCGTGGCTCCACGACCATGTCGTCGCCGGGCGCACACTCGTCCCCGCGGCGGTGTTCGTCGAGACGGCGCTCCACGCGGGCGAAGCATGCGGACTCGGCGGACTGGAGGATCTGGTGCTGCCGTCCCCGCTCGTCCTGCCCGACGCGGGCGGGCGGATACAGCTGCAGGTGGCGCTCGGCGAACCGGACGCCGCCGGCCGCCGCACGGTGGACATCCACTCCCGCCCCCGGGCGACGGGCCCGCTCGGCGGCTGGACCCACCATGCGACAGGGCGGCTCGGCCCCGTACCGGAGGCCCGGGGGCACGGGGGTGACGGCATGGCCTGGCCGCCCGAGGGGGCCGTGCCCGTCGACCTCACCGGTGCCTATGAGCGGCCGGCCGCGGCGGGACACACCTATGGGACGGCGTTCCGGGGCGTCACGGCCCTCTGGCGGAAGCCGAGTTCGGGGGAGTTGTTCGCCGACGTGCGACTGCCTGCCGAGCTGCACGCCGAAGCGCGACGCTGTGTCATCCATCCCGCCCTGCTGGACGCGGCGTTGCACGTGCCCCTGCTCGCCGCAGGCTCCGTCGGCCCCACCCGCGTCCCTTTCGCCTTGTGCGACACGGCCGTTCACGCCGTCGGCGCCACGGCCCTGCGCGTCTGCGTCCGCACCGCCGGTGCGGACGAGTTCAGCGTGCGTCTCACCGATCCTGCGAACGCGCCGGTGGCCGAAGTGGGGTCCGTGACCACGCGTCCGCTGCCGACGCCCCTCCCCGAGGACGGAGCCGGGGCCCTGTACTGCCCGCACTGGGTCGGCGTTCCGGCCCACGGCGACGGACCGGCGCTCACCGTGACGCAACCCGACGACCTGGGACTCCGGACAGCGCTCTCCGAGGCCGGTACGGACCCCGGGCCGGCCGTCGTCTCCCTGACCGCCCCACCGGCGGCCGAGGTGGAGAACCCCGCCGAGGCCACGCGCGCCCTCACCGCACGCGCCCTGCGGGTGCTGCGGGAGCATCTGTCCCGCCCGGCGGACCATGGCGGGCGACTGGTCGTGGTGACCCGCGGCGCCTTCCGCGGCGCCCCGGACCTGCCGGCCGCCGCCGTGTGGGGCCTGGTGCGCTCGGCGCAGTCGGAGCACCCCGGACGGCTCACCGTGGTCGACCTCGACGACCACCCCTCATCCCCCCTGCTGCTGCCCGCCGCCGTCGCCACCGGCGAGCCACAACTCGCCCTGCACGAAGGCGCCGTACGCGTCCCCCGACTCACGCCCGCGACGCGGGAACCTGCCCGCAGCGGTGTCCTGGACGGCGGCACCGTGCTGATCACCGGCGGCACCGGGGGCCTCGGCGCGCTCCTCGCCCGGCACCTGGTCACCCGGCACGGGGTCCGGCACCTGGTCCTGCTCAGCCGACGCGGCCCGCGGGCGGCAGGGGCCACCCGGCTGCGGTCCGCGCTGGAACGCTCCGGGGCCCGTGCGGACGTGCTCGCCTGCGATGCCGCCGACCGTGCCCGGCTGACGGACACGGTCGCGCGGTACGCGTCCACCCTCACCGCCGTGGTGCACGCTGCCGGAGTCCTCGACGACGGCATCCTGGAGGCCCTCACGCCCGAACGGCTGGACGCCGTACTGCGGCCGAAGGCGGACGCGGCCTGGAACCTGCACGAGGCGACCGAGGGCCTGCCCCTGTCGCACTTCGTCCTGTTCTCCTCAGCGGCCGGACTGCTGGGCAATCCGGGCCAGGCCAGCTACGCCGCCGCCAATGCCTTCCTGGACGCCCTCGCCCGGCATCGCGCCGCCCTGGGCCTGCCCGCTCTCTCCCTCGCCTGGGGACCCTGGGGCGGACCGGACGGGATGGCGGCGGCCCGCCCGGACCGCCCCGGCCCGGCGGACGACGGCGTTCTACGAGCGATGCCCCCCGACCACGCGCTGGCCCTGTTCGACGCCGCCCTGGGCACGGACGCCCCGGTGCTCGCCCCGCTGCTGATCGCCCCGCCCCGGCCCACCGCCCCTCCCGGCGGCACCTCGCCGCTCCTGAGTACCCTGCTCCCTCCGGCCCGCCCGACCGCGCACTCCGGGAGCGCGGCGCCCGCGTCCGGGCGGCAACGGCTCGACGCACTGCCGGACACCGACCGGCGCGCCGCGCTGCTGGAACTGGTCCGCCAGGAAATCGCCGAGGTCCTCGCCCACCCCGACGCCTCCGCCGTGCCACCCGACCGCCCCCTCACCGAGCTGGGCCTCGATTCCCTGGCCGGGGTCCTGCTGCGCAACCGGCTCAGCGCTCGTACCGGCCTGTCCCTGGGAGCGGCCGTCGTCCTCGACCGGCCGAGCGCGCAGGAACTCGCCGACCACCTGTACGAGGCAATGCCGGGAGAGCCGGGGCCGGAGCAGGCCGGGCCCCGCCCGCCCCGGACGCTCGCCTCCCTCCACCGGCGCGTGTGCGAGACCGGCGACGTCGTCTCGGCCATGCACCTGCTTGTCACGGCCTCCCTCGCGCTGCCCTCCTTCGGCCCTGCCGAGGCTGCCCACCACTCGCTCGCCCCGCTCCGACTGGCCGAGGGCACGGACGGCGCTCCCGCGCTGGTGTGCTTCCCGGCCTTCACCCCCGGCCTCGGCCGCCCTTGTTTCGCCACCTTGGCCTCCTTCTTCCGCGGCGAACGGGACGTCCTCGAGCTCCGGCACCCGGCACTCGACCGGGGAGAAGTCGTCCCCCGTACCTGGGACACCCTCACGGAACTCCACGCCGCCACCGTGCGGGAGCACCTCGGCGACCGCCCTTACGTCCTCGTCGGCCACTCGATGGGCGGCTGTGCGGCCCACTCCGTGGCCGCCCGGCTGGCGGACACCGCGACCCCGCCGGCCGGTCTCGTCCTCGTCGACACCTACCACGTCACCCCGGGCGACGAGGACCTGCCGTGGCTGCTGGCCATGCCCGCCCGCCCGGCCCTCGAACTCGGCGAGCGGTTCGACGCCGCGGTGGACGACACCTCCCTGGCGGCCCTGGGCGCCTACAGCCGTCTGGCCCGCGGCTGGACCCCGGAACCCCTGCCGGTTCCCACCCTGCTGGTTCGCGCCACCCGGCCGCCGTCCCCGGGCGGGGGCTGGCGGCAGCCCTCCTGGCCCGCTCCGTGCACGACCGCCGATGTCCCCGGCGACCACTGGAGCGTCATCGGGGAGGACGCCCGTACCACCGCCGGAGAGATCAGCGCCTGGCTCGCCGGGCCGGGCGGCCCATGACCGGTCCGGACCAAGCCCGTTGGCGGAGGTGATGCCGGGCCTGCGGAACAACCGGCGCCGCCGGGATCGCCGCCGACGGGTGCTGATCGTCACTGCTCGGGCCTTTTCCGGCCTGGGAACCCTCGCCGGGCCCGGCCTTCGGCCCAGTACCCCGTCCAGGGCATCCGGACAGCGCCCCGGCACCAACCACCGATCATCTACGTGGTCATGCGCAACCACGCATACCCGACCCTCAAATCCTTCGCAGTACCGGAGAAGACACCAGGCGTCCCAGGACTCGTCCCCCGGCCCCGACTTCCGGCCCGAGGACCAGCGCCGGGCTGTGGCCGGCCGAGATGCGGTCGGCGAGGAGTCTCAGCCGCTCGGCGGGGCGTTCCAGTCGTCCATCGGGATCGACCCTGGGCACGGGCACGGGAGAGCGCGCGGTTGCACGATCTGGTGGGTACGGGTCGCCTTCTCTTGGCGTCAGGCGCTCTGCGCCGCTTGTCGACCCAGTCGTGCATTACCTCGACGAGCACGTCGGGCGGTGTCCGCCCCTCGCTGGTCGGGAGCTTGCCGAACTCGTCCCGCAGGGTCTGCGGGGACGACAGCCCATGGCCGTGGTCTGCACTTCTGACCAGTCGCCAGTGGTCCGGTGGAGGTAATGCCGTGGTGGTCAGGAAGGTGTCGTCGGCGTGGGCCCCAACACACGGATCGCGACGTCGATCGCGGTGGCCAGACGTTCGGGGTCGTGGCTGGCGCGTTCCCGTACCCGCAGCCCGAGGACCGTGGTGAACAGCAGTTCCACGGCGGCGTCGACGCCGAGGTCGGCGGGCAGTTCGCCCTTGCGCCGCCCCTGAAGCAGCAACGAGCGCAGTGCCTGCCGGGTGACCTCGAAGGCGGCCTCGGTCCGCTGGCTGACCTGGTCGTCGCTGGTGCCGAGTTCGGTGGCGGTGTTGACCACGAAGCAGCCTCGGCCGGGCTCGCCGCCGGGCGGGCAGGTGACCAGCCACAGCATCCAGTCCCGCAGCACTTGCCGGATCGGCCGGCTGTCGGTGCCGAGCAATCGCTCCGCCTGAGCGGACTCCGTGGCCCGGTAGTGGTCGAGCGCGCGCAGGAACAGCGTGTGCTTGTCGGTGAACGTCCGGTACATGCTGCTGGGCGTGAGCTTGAGCTCGTCACCCAGATCACGCACCGACGTGGCGTGATAACCGCGTCGCCAGAACAGCTCGGTCGCTCTGACGACCGCGTCCTGCTCGTCGAACTGTCTGGGGCGTGCCATGCCCTGAGTCTACCGAACTTGTGGAGCGATCGCTCCCGAATAAATGGAGGAGACACCGGTGACGACCGCAGAACAGTGCACCGCCCTGGCTGGCGCCCCGCAGACACCAAAAGAGGATCACTGGCTGGCGATCAGCGCAGTGGCCTTGGAACGTTCCTGCTGGTGACCGCCGAGCAACTGCCGATCGGCCTGCTCACCTCCGTGGGGTCGGCACTGTCGGTCTCCGAAGGAACAGCTGGGCTTATGGTGACGGTGCCCAGCCTGGTCGCCGCGGTCGCGGCACCAGTGGTGCCGGTACTCGTCGGCGCACTGGACCGCAGGCTCCTGATCCTCGGGTTGATGGCGTTGATGACCCTTTCCAACGTGGCATCGGCCGCGGTACCAAACTTCGCCGTCCTGGTGTCCTCCCGGGTGGCCTTCCCCTCGTGGCGTAGAGACCGTGAGTGCAAGGGAAGTTGGGAGTCATGGCGAACACGAGACGGAAGTTCGATGCCGAGTTCCGTGAAGGGGCTGTGCGGATCGTTGCTGAAACCGGCAGGACTCTCGCCGAGGTGGCGAAGGACCTGGGGATCAAGGAGACCACGCTGGCCAGCTGGATGTCCCGGGCCCGCAGAACGGGCGGGGTCACGGCCGGGGAGAGTGAGGAGGTCGCCCGGCTGCGCCGGGAGGTCGCGCAGCTGAAGAGGGAGAACAAGGAGCTGGTCATGGAGCGTGATGTCCTCAAACGCTGCATGGTCCTAATCCGTGTGTAAGTGGTTCCGGATCGCTCCGCGAGGAGAGCTCCGGACTGACTGACCGGCAGACGCCTGGCATGGTCTTGGCCCTGGAGGCCTCCCCACAGACCGGTGCTGCTGGTTGGTCGGGTTTCGCGGTGGTCACGCGGGCACCGGACTGACTCCTTGGTGTCTCCTGGCACTTGATGCCTCCCGACAGAGCGGGGCTGTCCGGTGTCCTCGGGCCATCGCGAAACCCGCCGGGCTGTACCGGACGTTGACCGTCGTGGTGTGAGCCCGCCGCACGGTGACCCCTCTCGAACTCCGCGAGCCCTTGAGCTCTGGCGAAGACCGGGGCCCGCGCGGCGCGCTGGTGCCGCGAACGGCTAGTGAGATGGCGGACCGAAGAGTCCTGGGATTAGGTCGCCGCGTGGCCCGCACAGGCTCGTCACCTGCACAGATACCAGCATCGAGGAGAACGGCTTGAAGATCTTCTGCGGCATCGACTGGGCCGAGAGCCACGTGCGCCACGAGGCGCTTGAAGTCGAGCGGGGGTGAGAGACCTTCGACTCCTGGCCGTCGCAGCGGCTGGGTGAAGCTGAGGGCAGCCTGATCCGGGAGACGCCGGGGAGGGTGGGAGCAGCCCTGACAACGTCGGGACGTGCCAGTACTGCCAGATGGCGCGGGTCCGGTCAGCGAGACGGGAAGGTGTACGAGAGGAACCAGTGTCTGACGCCCCTTAACGGCCCACCAGCTCAAATCTGGCGGATATGGGCTGGTCGCGGTGTGTACCTGCTTCTTGTGCGAGAGCGGGTAACTCCTGGTCGTCATGTGATCAGTGGCCAGGAGGCCACGGTGAATGTCTGCGGCGTAGCCGTGGCGATGCCGCAGGGGTAGAGCTGGGCGCCTCACCCGTCGATCGACTCTCAAGTGAACGTGGGAACCGTCCGGTGTCGTCCTCGCCCCGTGCAGCCAGCACGGCGGAAGGACAGGCGCGTCGTCTGCTGTTGGCGCCGGGCGGGGCGGAGGCTCCGTAGTAGTCCGAGGCCGGGAAAGCCGGCTGCATGGCCAAGGGAGCCAGCAAGTCAGTAGTGGAAGTGCTGGAAGACCGGGAGGACACTGGTGAATACGAGTGATCTGCCGCTCGGCTCGTTCCGGGGCGAGCGACGGGTACTGGAGATCCAGACCAAGCTGCACCGTTGGGCGAACGACGATCCTCATCGTCGGTTCGACGATCTTTACAACCTCGTCTGCGATCCCGCGTTCCTGGCCATGGCCTGGGAGCGGGTTGCGGGGAACAAGGGCGCACGCTCGGCCGGAGTCGACGGGATGACCGCCGCCTTCGTCCGGGAACGGATCGGCGAGGCACAGTTCCTCGCAGAGCTGCGGGAGCAGTTGAAGTCCCGCAGCTTCCGTCCGGTGCCGGTCAGGGAACGGATGATCCCCAAGCCGGGGTCGCCGCGCAAGCGGCGGCGCCTTGGGATTCCTTCTGTGGCCGATCGGGTGGTCCAGGCGTCCTTGAAGCTGGTGCTGGAGCCGATTTTCGAGGCGGACTTTGCGCCGTGCTCGTACGGCTTCCGCCCCAACCGGCGGGCGCATGACGCGATGGCCGAGACACGCTTTCTGGCATCCAAGACCTACGAATGGGTGCTGGAGGGCGACATCACGGCCTGCTTCGACGAGATCTCGCACTCGACCCTGATGGACCGGGTTCGGGCTCGGATCGGAGACAAGCGCGTGCTCGCGCTGGTGAAGGCGTTCTTGAAGGCGGGCATCCTCACCGAGGCTGGCACCTCCAAGGAGACCGTCACCGGCACCCCACAAGGCGGAATTCTTTCGCCATTGCTGAGCAATGTGGCCCTCTCGGTCCTGGACGAGCACTTCGTCAAGGCTCCCGGCGGGGCGCAGTCCACGACGAAGCAACGGTGGACACGACGCCAGAAGGGGCTGCCCAACTACCGGTTGATCCGGTATGCGGACGACTTCGTCATTCTGGTGTCGGGCACCCGAGCCCACACCGAGGCACTGCTTCCAGAAGTGGCGGAAGTCCTCTCCACCGTCGGCCTGCGGCTCTCGGAAGAGAAGACACTGATCACGCACATCGACGAGGGCCTCGACTTCCTCGGCTGGCGCATCCAGCGCCACCAGAAGCGAGGAACCGACCGGCAGTACGTCTACAACTACCCGGCCAAGAAGGCACTTCGGTCCATCAAGGCCAAGACGAAGGCGCTCTGCCGGATGAACGTCAGCCTGCCGCTGGCAGTCCTGCTGCACTGGCTCAACCAGGTGCTGCGGGGCTGGACCGCCTACTTCCGCCCCGGGGTGTCCGCCCGGGCCTTCCAATACCTGCGCATGATCGTCTGGCGTCAGGTCTTCGGATGGCTCCGGCGCAAACACCTCGGCACCGGGTGGAAGGAACTCCGCCGCCGCTACTGCGACGGCGGATGGTGGCCGCACGACGGCGACGTCGTCCTGTTCAACCCGGGCTCGGTAGTCACCACGCGATACCGGCCTCGGGGGACGACCATTCCGTCGCCCTGGCCCAGCACGATCTGAGGAAAGCACCTGTCCAACGGGGCTTGTGGAGAGCCGGATGCGGGGCCAACTCGCACGTCCGGTTCGGGAGGGCGGCGCGGAGAAACGGGCTGGGAGGAATCCCAGCACCGCGCTCCGCGCCGACCCCACCACGACATCGCCTTGGTCGACGAAGCGGGCACCTTGCTTGCCAAGCGCCGCATCGGCGACAACGCGGCCGGCTACCGGCTGCTGCTCGATCTGCTCGCCGAGCACGGCGACACCCCCGACGACCCGATACCGGTGGCCATCGAGACCGGCCGCGGCCTGCTGGTCGCCGCCCTGCGGACCGGCAAACGGCGCATCTTCGCGGTCAACCCACTGGCCGCCGCCCGATACCGGGACCGCCACGGCGTCAGCCGCAAGAAGTCCGACCCCGGCGACGCCCTCGTCCTGGCGAACATCCTGCGCACCGACATGCACGCCCACCGGCCGCTGCCCGCGGACAGCGAACTCGCCCAGGCCATCGCGGTCCTGGCCCGGGCCCAGCAGGATGCGGTCTGGAGCCGCCAGCAGCTGGTCAACCAGGTCCGCTCGCTGCTGCGCGAGTACTACCCAGCCGCGCTGGAGGCCTTCCTCGGCAAGCAGCACGGCCTGGCCCGCCCGGACGCCCGCGCTGTCCTGACCGCCGCGCCGACACCCGCGAAGGCGGCCCGGCTGACCGTGGCCCAGCTGCGGGCCGCCCTCAGGCGAGCCGGACGCCAGCGCGGCATCGACACCGAGGCCGACCGCCTCAGAACCGTCCTGCGCGCCGAGCACGGCCGTCACCTCCCGGCGGTCGAGGACGCCATGGGATCCCAACTCATAGCACTGCTGGCCCAGTTGGACGGTGCTTGCAAGGCGGCCGACCAGCTCGCCGAGGCGGTCGAGGCCAGCTTTCGCGAGCACCCGGACGCCGAGATCCTTCTCAGCTTCCCCGGCATGGGCGTCCAGCTCGCGGCCCGCGTGCTCGCCGAGATCGGCGACGACCGGACCCGGTTCGCCGACGCCCGCGCCCTGAAGGCCTACGCAGGCTCGGCCCCGATCACCCGGGCCTCCGGCAAGAAACGCTTCGTCGGACGCCGGTTCATCAAGAACAACCGGCTCATCAACGCGGGCTTCCTCTGGGCCTTCGCCTCGCTCAAGGCCTCGGCCGGAGCCGACGCACACTACCGCCGGCGCAGGGAACACGGGGACTGGCACGCCCAGGCCCAGCGGCATCTGCTCAACCGCATGATCGGCCAGCTCTACCACTGCCTGCAGACCCGGCAGGTCTTCGACGAACACCGCGCGTTCACCTCCTCATCTACTGATCTGGCCGTTGCGGCTTGACTTCTTACGCACGTGAGATGTCTGTGGGTGAAGTAGCTGTGGCGGACCCGGCGGCGCTCGTCGGGGTGATCAGCGA
>NZ_JBDJPF010000024.1:0-89620 GCF_054957865.1 Streptomyces xingningensis | reverse complement strand
AACCTCCCGAGCAGGCACCGACCGTCCCCGCACCCCTCCTCCTGCGCGGCGCCCAAACCCTCGCCGCCCTCTCCCACGCCGAACGCCAACTTCGCCTCACCGGACGGGACATCCAGACCCTCGCCCCCCTCGCAGGCGAATGGCTGCTCCGCGGCGCCACCACCGACGACCTGCGCGAAGCACTCACCAACGGACTCCCCCAACCCGTCCACAGCCCCGCCGCCCTCCTCCGCGACCGACTGCTGCGCAAGATGCCCGACATCCCCACCATCCCCCAGCAGCGCGCCGCCGCCGCACGGCTCCAGCCACCCCGTCCACCCCGCGTCACCACGATGATCGAATGCCGGGGCGACCACACCCAGACCCTCCTCTTCCACCCCGAGGCCGACGAGACCATGTGCCGCGACTGCCGCCACGAACAGGCCCAGGCCGCCCACGCCGAGAGCACCACCCGCGGCGCCGCAGCCGCACGGGCGGCACTCCGCACCAAGTCCCAGGCAGGTGGCTAGGAAGCGGTCCGGGCGTAGTGGTCGGCGATCTCGTCGGCGGTGGTCAGCCATACCCCGGGGTGGTTGGCGATGTACTCGAGGGCCTGGTCCAGGTACTTGGTGCGGAAGGCCTGGCCGATGATGAACGGGTGCAGGGCCAGGGCCATCACCCGGCCGCTGTCCGCCTGTTCCGCGTCGGCGTGGAGCTGGTCGAGCTGGTCCTTGACGATCTGGACGAAGTCCGGTCCGGTGAGGCCCTTGCTGACAAACAGGCCGACGTCATTGAGCTCGACGGAATAGGGCACGCTCAGCATGCCGGGCACGTTCAGCCGGTACGGCTGGTCGTCGTTGGTCCAGTCGAGGACATAGCTCAGGCCGAGCTCGGCGAGGAGTTCCGGTGTCCGGTAGGTCTCGGTGAGCGCCGGGCCCATCCAGCCGCGGGGGCGTCGGCCGGTGGCCTTCTCGATGGTGTCGACGACGTCGGTGAGGTAGGTGCGCTCCTCGTCCGGGGTCAGGCCGGCCTGGAAGATGGAGTTGTTCCTGCCATGGGCGAGCCAGGTCCAGTTCCGGTCCCGGCCCGCCTGGATGATCTGCGGGTAGCGTTCGCCGACATCGGAGTTGAGCAGCACGCTCACGGGCATCCGGTGCCGGTCGAGGCTCTCCAGCATCCGCCAGAAGCCCACCCGGGGGCCGTAGTCGCGCCAGCCGTAGTTCAGCGGGTCCGGCTTCAGCTCCGCGGTGCCCTGGAAGATGCTGGTCGAGGGGCGGTCGACCGCGTAATGCTCGACGTTCAGCCCGATGTAGAAGGCGACTCGGGCGCCGCCCGGCCACCGGATCGGCTCGCGTTCGACGATCGGGCTGTAGTCGTAGAGCTGGTTGTCCATCGAAGCTCACCTCGTGTCTGCCGGCTGTGTCGCGGTTTCTTGAGACACATGCTCAAACCCTCACATCGATGTGATGGTCAAGGCGGCCCGATGTGAGGCCGGTCACCCGTGGCTACTCCTCGATGGCCCCGCCCACGGAGCGCAGGTGGTCGCGGAAGGTGAGGGAGGGCGTCTGGCGGCGGCGGGCGAGGTAGGTGCTGAACTGCACCTGGCCGCGCAGGGATACGCCCGCTCGGATCTGCTCGGCCTGGCGCCGCTCCGTATCGCGGATCGTCTCCGCGAGCGTGAAGATCTCCTCGGCGCGGTCGGCGGGGACGAAGAGTACGCCGTCGTCGTCGCCGAGGGCCAGGTCCGCGCGGCTGACCGTCCAGTCGCCCACGGTGGCGGACTCCAGCGCGTCGTCGGGGCGGGCGTCCAGGCGCTGCGGGCCGACCGGGGTCGCCCCAAGGCTGAAGACCGGCAGGCCGATTGCCGCGATGTCGGCACTGTCGCGATGCAGGCCCCAGATCACGATTCCGGCCAGCCCGGCGTCCTGGGCCTCCAGCACCATGAGATCGCCGACGCAGGCTTCGTCGAGCCGTCCATCGTTGTCGACCACCAATACATCGCCGGATTCGGCCTGTTCGAGGGCCTCCAGGAAGATGTCGACGCTTCCGACATGGCGAGCGGGAACCGCCCGCCCGATCAGGCGGTTGCTGCCGGGCACCGCGGCCTGCACCTGCGCGGGTGCGCAGCGCACGGGGATTCCGGCGCGGACGCAGGCGTCCGCCAGGTGGGCGGTGGTCAGTGTTGCGAACCGCTTCCCAAGATCTTGCCGATTCATGCTGGATCCTTCCGGTTCTCGTTGGAGAGCTCGCCAACGGTCAACTTGACCTGGTCCTTCGCGGCCAGGTCAAGTTGGTTCAACGAGTTCTTCCCACGACTCTGTGAGGTCCCGATGCCGACGCCCCGCCCCCGCTCCCTGGACGATCTGCCGTATGCGAGCCACCTTGTGCCCTTCGGTGGCTCGCCCTCCGAAGAGGACTACTACGACGGCGTTCACTTCGACGGAGGCGAGTTCGAGGAGGAGGACGAGGGCGGTGCCCGCTTTATGGAGTGTGCCTTCTCCTCGGTGGTGTTCACCGGCGGGCGCTACCGCCGCGCGCGGTTCGACGAGGTGTGGATGCATGGCGTCCGCTGGGTGGGGAGCGATCTCGTGGATACCGGATGGCTCGATGCCGAGGTCATCGAATCCATACTCGCCGGGCTGGAGATGTTCGGTGCGGAGCTGCGCAGGGTGACCTTCCACGGTTGCAAGCTGGACTCGGTGAACCTTCGCACCGCACGGCTGAGGGAGGTCACCTTTGTGGACTGCCTGCTGCGTGATGTCGACTTCGGCGGGGCGAAGCTGACGGGCGTCGCGTTCCCGGGCTCCACGCTGGAGGACGTGCGGTTCGACCAGGCGCAGCTGGCGAAGGTCGATCTGCGGGAGGCCGTGCGGGTGGGGATCGCCAGTGGGGTCGACTCGCTCAAGGGGGCGACCATCAGCGATCTTCAGCTGCTGGATCTCGCGCCGGCGTTTGCCCGGGTGCTGGGCGTGACGGTGGATGCGCGACCCGTCGGTTCCTCTGAGCCCCGCTGAGTCCACGGGCCCGTGGCCTGGGGGTTCTTGGACCGGCTCCGGGGCGCAGAGCGGAGGGCCCGGCGGCAGGGGGCGCGCATTGCGGGGCTGAGTGCGCGTCGGTGCGCTGTTGCTTTCTTCTTCAACGGGGGGCAGGGGCCATGCCACGGTTCACCACTGCACGCGCTCTCCGCAACGACGGTGCTACGCGGTATGAGGGGCGTAGTAGGGGCCATTGGGCCTTGGCTTGGCAGTGGTTTCGCGGGGAGGAATCGGCATGACGACTGACGTGTATTCCGCACTCCTGGAGCAGGCGGCCGGACACGCCCTGGCGTATCTGGGTGGTCTGGGGGAGCGGCCGGTGCGGTTGCTGGCCGGGGACGAGGAACTTCGGGAACTGCTGGGCGGTCCGCTGCCCCAGGGCCCCGGGAATCCGGGCGCCGTACTGGAGACGCTGGTCAAGGGGGTGGAGCGAGGTCTGGCGCCCTCGGGCAACGGCCGTTACTACGGCTATGTGGTGGGTGGCACCCTGCCGGTGGCGATGGCCGCTGACTGGCTGACGTCCGCATGGGACCAGAACTGCATCGTGCACGACGGTTCGCCGGCCACCGCGGTGGCCGAGGAGGTGTGCGCCGGCTGGCTGCTGGACCTGCTGGATCTGCCGCGGAACGCTTCGGTGGCGTTCGTACCGGCCTGCACCCACGGCGAGTTGCTGTGCCTGGCGGCTGCCCGCCACAAGGTCCTGGCCGGCCACGGGTGGAACGTGGCCGAGCAGGGGCTCCAGGGCGCCCCTCGGGTGCGGGTGCTGGCCAACGCCGACACTCACTCCGCGGTGCTGCGCTGCCTGCAGATCCTGGGCCTGGGCGGCAGCATCGAATACCTGGCCACGGATGACGAGGCGAGGATCCGCCCCGAGGCCCTGCGGCAGGCCCTTGAGGCCCACGACGGTGGCCCGCTGATCGTGTGCGGGCAGGTCGGCGAGATCAACACCGGCGGTGTCGACCGCCTGGGCGAGCTGTGCGATGCCGTGCACGGGGCAGGGGGATGGGTCCACCTGGACGCCGCGATCGGCATGTGGGCCGCCGCCTCCCCCCAACTGCGCAGTGGCGCCCTCGCCGGCATCGAACGCGCCGATTCCTGGGCGGCAGACGCCCACAAATGGCTGAACACCCCCTACGACTGCGGGGTTGCGATCATCTCCGACCCGGTGGCGCACCGGGCCGCGGTGCCGCTGGCCGCTGATTACCTCAACACCGAGGACGGCCGACGCCATCCGGCCCAGTGGGGTCTGGAGATCTCCCGCCGCTCCCGTGTCTTCCCGTTGTGGGCGACCTTGCGCACGCTGGGCCGCGACGGAGTGGCCGAGCTGATCGACGGCTGCCGGGCCAACGCCCGCCTCTTCGCCGAGTTGCTGGCCGCGGACCCGGCGGTCGAGGTGGTCAACGAGGTCAGCCTCAACCAGGTCCTGGTCCGTTTCCACTCGCAGGTGCCCTGCTCCGGAGACCAAAGCCCGGAAGCCGCCGCCGACGCGCACACCGACCGGGTCGCAGAGCTCTTCCGAGAACGCGGCCGGAGCTGGGCTTCCAGCAGCCAATGGCGCGGGCAGACTGTGCTGCGATTCTGCCTGATCAACTGGGCCACCACGGCAGAGGACGTGCGGCAGGCCGCCGCCTCCTTGCTGGAGTGTCACCACAGCCTCCTCGACGGATAGGCCATGAGCGTCGCACGCACGCCGTCAGTGGCCGTCATCGGCGGCGGCGCCTGCGGAATCATGGCCTGCATGGCCCTGGTCCGCCAGGCCGGCGTCGCCGGCCGTACCCGACTGGACGTCCACCTGATCGAAAAGCAGGACCGCCTGGGCGACGGGGTCGCCTATGCCAGCCCGTACGACTGGCACCTGCTCAACATGCAGGCCGCGACCATGAGCATCCGCCCCGACGCTCCCGGCGACTTCACCACCTGGCTGCGCGAACGGCACGCCGCATCCATGCCCGCCACGAGCGGCACACCAGGCCTGGAGTGCACTTACCTGCCGCGTCACCGCTTCGGCGCCTACTTGCGCCACCGCTTCCAGGACAGCGTCCGGGAAGCGGAGCACGCCGGGATCCGTATCGAGGTGCACCATGCGGAAGTCGTCGACCTCCATGCCTCGAACGGACGCCTTGTCCCGGAGTGCCGCCGCTCCGTGCAACTGCCGCCCGTCGACCGGGTGGTGCTGTGCCCGGGCGACCTGCCCGATCCCGCCTACCGGGAGCTGGCCGGCCATCCGCGCTACCACCCGGACCCCTGCAGACTGGACGACGCCGTCCCCCGGAATGCCGCCGTGGGTGTACTCGGCACCTCGCTGACCGCCATCGATGCCCTGGCCCATCTGCACGCCACCGGCCACCACGGCCCCATCCACTGCTTCTCCCGCGCCCGCCCCTTTCCCACCGTGCAGCCCCCCGAACTCACCCCCTACACACTCCAGCACCTCACCCCCGAACGCCTCCGGTCTCTCGCCGCCAATGGCACACCGCTGTCTCTTGCCAAGGTCGCCGACCTGTTCCTCAAAGAGCTCCATGACGCCACCGACGGCACCCTCGGCCCGGCCCGGATCATCCAACGCGCCCACCGCCACGAAGATTTCGCCGCCGAGATCGAAGAAGCCCAGGCTCACCGCACCGCCTGGTACGAGGCTCTGGACGCCACTTCCGCACTGGCCCCTCACTTGTGGCGGGCCCTGAGCTTCCAGGACAAGACCGACTTCCTGGCATCCCACCATGGGCTGTGGGCCACCTGGCGTCACCCCATGCCCCTGCCCAATGCCCGCCGCCTCCTCCACCTTCAGCAGACCGGACAGCTCCACTGGCACCCCGGCACCCGGACCGTGACCGCCGACCTCCACGGAGGCTTCGACATCCGCTGCCACCACCGCGGGCGGCCCACCTCCTGGCACGTCGACCACCTCGTCAACGCCACCGGCACCGGCTATCACCCCTGGCTCGCAGCCAGCCCTCTCCTGGCCGCTCTCCTGGACCGCCAGGTACTCACCGTCCACCCCCACGGCGGCGTCAACGTCGACTTCCAAACCCTCCAAACCCTCGCCCCCAACGGAAAACCGAACACACACCAGTACTTCCTCGGCCCCCTCACCCGCGGCGTCCACTTCTACACCAACGCCGTTGAAACCAACCTCACCAACGCCACTCTCATGGCTGCCCACCTCCTCCGCACGCTCTCCGACACAGGGGCCCACCCGGATCCGCCCGCTCATAAATGACCATCTGTAACCACGGTTCCGTTGTTCCCCGGTACCGGGAGGGCGTTCTGCGGGGTTGACAGTCACTTACTTGTACATGCATGCTTCTCATGTCGCAAAGAACTTGCACACACATGCATTGAAGTTCGAGTGAGGAGTCATTCCCATGGCCTGGATCTACCTGCTGATCGCCTCCGTCTTCGAGGTCGTCTTCGCGCTCGGCACCAATGCCACCCACGGGTTCACCGAGCTCGGCCCGTCCCTGCTGACCGCGGCCGCGGCGGCGGGAGGGATCTTCTTCCTGAGCCTGGCCCTGAAGTCCCTGGACGTGGGCGTGGGTTACACGGTGTGGACCGGGATCGGGTCGGTCGGCACGGTGGTCCTCGGATCGGTCATCTTCGGGGAGTCCATCAACGTGTGGAAGGTCGTGGCCTTCGTCCTGATCATCGGCGGAGTGGTCGGTCTCAAGCTCGCCGACAAGCTCGCCACCGCACAGCAGCCCGCCGCCGTCGAAGAGACCGAAGCGGCCGCGTCCGCCCAGCCCGTCACCGCCTGAACCCCCACCCCTCCCGCACTGCTCTCCCGCACCGCCCTCCTGCACCGCACTGCTCTCCCGCCCTCCTGCGCACCGCAATCCCTGAAAGGACCCCTGTCATGGCCTGGATCTTCCTCGCGATCGCCATCGTCTTCGAGATCGCCTTCGCGCTCGGCACCAACGCCACCAAGGGCTTCACCAAGCTCTGGCCCTCCGTGTTCACCGTGCTCTCCGCCGCCGGAGGCATCTTCACCCTCAGCCTGGCTCTGAAGACCCTCGACGTCGGCGTCGGATACACCATCTGGACCGGCATCGGCTCCGTCGGAACCGTCATCTTCGGCGCCCTCATCTACAAGGAGAAGATCACCCTTCCCAAGATCCTCTCCTTCGTCTCCATCATCGCCGGAGCCATCACCCTCAAGCTCGCCGCCGGAGCATGAACACCGAACTCGGGCCCCCGCCCGGGCGGATCTCCCAGGAGACCCGCCCGGTTCGGCGTGCTCCGGGTGGCACGCCCGAGGACACTGGCTGAGTTTGCGATAGACGCCGGGGGAGACACCGTAGTGGCGCTGAAAAGCATGGCTCAGCGCGACATCGGAGGCATAGCCGGTCAGTTGGGCGATCCTGCGGAGAGGAGGATCGCCACTGCGGAGCCAGGCCGCCGCATGGGCCATACGGCGGCGGGTGAGATAGCGCATGGGCGGTTCGCCCAGGAACTCCTTGAACCCTGTGGTCAGGGACGACCGGGATGACGCCCCGAGCGCGGCCAACTCCGCCACGGTCCACGGCTGCTCGGGGGCCTGGTGGATCAGCCGCAGTGCCGTTTCCACGGCGGGCGGCACGGATGGGGCGGCCCGGCCGTCGAGGTGATGGCGTACCGCCCGGATGATCAGCTCCTCGGTCAGCCGGGTGATCAGAGCCGCGGTGCCTGGCCGCCGGTCCGCCAGTGCCCTGGCCGGACGGCCTAGCCATGGCAGGATCGGTACGGGTCGACACCGTGTCGACCGGAGGGGGGAGACATGGCCGAGGACAGCGAGGTGACGGTGTCCGCCAAGGACAAGACTCCGTCCGGCACGTACGCAGGCACTGAAACCAAGATTGATGGCGAGGAGGTCCCCATCCTTCGGGAGGATGAGATCCGGGGAGTCCCCGGCGCCGAGTGATACGCCCACGCTTCGGTGCGGGCTGATCTTCGCCCGTGATGGCACGGCACACCGCAGAGCCCCCGACCAACTAGGCCGGGGCTCTGCGGTTTGTCGAGCGTCAGTCGATGGGGACCAGGTAGGCCCGCGCGAACCAGTGACCCACCTGCGCCCGGTGGAGGTGGCCGGCGAGCCCCTTGTCACCCTCCACGGCCATCGTCGCGTGAACGTGGACCTGGCCGTCAGTGATCTCGCCCGTACCGTGCATCTCGGCGGGCTGGTTGTAGTCCGTGACGATGTCCTTCGACGCGTCCCCCGCCGGCATGGTCGAGAGGGTGAACGAGTCCGCCGCACCAATCAGGCTGACGATCGCCCCGTTCATGATTCCCCGCTCCTTCACCTCACGGGCAAGGGTCTCCACCAGTTCGGCGTTCCGGACTTCGATCACGATCACTGTTCGGCCTCCCGGCTCAGTAGCGGTGTGAGATCACGAAGCATGGCAGCACTGACCCAACGTGCGCCAGCGTCGGCCTCGTTGAGGCATTCGACGGCAAGCCGCTGAGCGAGGAACTGAGCCCTCCTCCCAGCCGTCGTGGGGTCAAGGGCGAGCCGGGACGCCTGAGCCCAAGGGAGGGCTCCCACACGGGCCAAAACGGCCGTCGAGTACAGCTGCCGCACCTCGTCATCGTGGACCAGGACGCGGGACACCTGAACCGCCGACTCCTGACCGGGACGTTTCGCCAAGATCCCGGCAGCATTCACCCGCAGAGTGGACGACCCGCCATCGCGCATCCACCGGTCAAGCCGCTTGGCGGACGGTGCATCCGTAAGGGCAGCGATCACCCGATCGGTGCCGTGTGTGGTCTGTACGACCATGAGGGGTCCGCAGTCGCCCCCGGCGATGCTGGCGGCCAGTTCGCCGGCCACCTTGCCGTGAGCGGCCGTGAGGGCCGTCAAGCTAAGAAACGCACGCCTGTTCATCCTTGCCAAAGTAGCTGCCTCATGCAGCACTTCGAAAGGTGTATCGAGCACCTTGACAAGGTGGCCTAACCAGAAGTCGCCCGGGATGTTCTTCTCTCGCTCCCACCGCTTGTACTGATCCACGGACGGGGTTCCGTCGTCTCGCCCGGCGGACTCGCCGAGTCGGGCGGCCATCTTCGATTGGGAGAGCCCCCGCTCTTTGCGGAGGTCTCGGAGCAGTGAGCCAAACTCCGTCATGCGTTCATCTTGCCCCCCTGCCTGCCCCTCTCCGGGAGTCATCGAACCGAGTACACAAGGGGACTTGGCAATGGTGGGAGTAGAGGAACGGTGTGGAGGCGAGCCGGGTGACGTATCGGATCGGGGTGCTGGTTGTGGACACCAGTACGGACCGCGCGGGGCTCGTTCTGGAAGATCGAGACCCCGTGGTGAAGCTGCGCGAGGTAGTCACCGGTCGCGTGTGGACGGCCAAGACCGGCGCGTTGCGGTTGGCCACCCGCGACGAGAGGGCGCAGGCCCGACAGGAGGCGTGCCGGTGACCTGCAAGATGTGCGTGAAGCTAGGGCGGGAGAAGATCGAAGCCCGTCGAACGGGTGACATGTCGAAGGTGACGGACATCGTGGTCAAGATCGCCCGGCACAAGAGGGCGCACTGATGGGGCGCCGATTCTGGTTCGACGACTGGACGACGTTCCAAGCCCCGAACACCGCCGCCGAGTTCGCCGCCTTCTGTACCGAAGAGGGGTGCGGCGAGCGCGTCATCATCAAGGACGGCCAGGCGGAGGCCGAAACGTGGATCTCCCACCACACCCGCGCGACCGGGCACCGCTGCTTCTGGCAGACCTTCGGGCACGCCATCGTCGTGGGCACGCCCCCGGGCGCCGTCCTCGCCGGCTCCCTCGCCCAAGAGCACCAGCGGGCCGAAGCCGACCGTCCCCCGAACTGGCCCCCGCTGGAGCCGACGCGCGGGACCGCGACGCTCGGCAAGCCCTAGAGACTTCCTGGCCCTCCTGTTTTCCCCTCGGGGAGGGTCAGGAGAAAGCGCCCGTCCGGTCGGCTGCATGTGACGATCGGCAGCCGGGCGGGTCAACAAGTGCACCTATCCACTTCACCGAGTGAAAGGGCACGAGCATGACGACAGCGTTACCCGCCGAGCGGACCACCACTTACCTGTGGTTGGACTTCACGCGGAAGTGCCAGCTCGAATGTGTGCAGTGCTACAACTCGTCGGGTCCTGACGGCGACCACGGCGCGATGACCCGCGATGACTGGTTCAGGGTCTTGGGCCAGGCGGCAAAGGTGGGCGTCGAGAACGTCACCTTCATCGGCGGAGAGCCGACCATGTACCCCCACGCGATCGAAATCGCAGACCGCGCGCTGGCGCTCGGCATCAGGGTAGAGGTCTACAGCAACTTGGTTCACCTGTCCGACGCATGGTGGACGGTACTCCAGCGCGAGGGAATGTCCCTCGCTACGTCGTACTACTCGGACAAGGCCGCGGAGCACAACAAGATCACCCGTCGTCCGAGTCACGCCCGGACCCGCTCCAACATCGTCAAGGCGGTCGAACGCGGTGTCCCGATCCGCGTCGGAATCGTTGGAGACAACGAGCAGATCATCGAGGCGGCGAAAGCCGACCTGGAGTCGATCGGCGTCACCCAGATCGGAACCGACCACATCCGACAGTTCGGACGGGCCTCCTGCGGCCAGACACCGGACGCGTCCAACCTGTGTGGCGGGTGTGGTGACGGCAGGGCCTCGATCGACCCGACCGGCACGGTCTCCCCGTGCGTCTTCTCCACCTGGAAGGGTGTCGGCAACGTCCGCGAGGACTCGCTGACCTCTATCCTGAGCGGCCCCGCGCTGTCCGAGGCCGTTGACTCCTTCCGAGAGGTGTGGGGATGGGGGAAGGACAAAGACAAGGACAAAGACGGCGGCCAGAACAAACCGTGTGGTCCCGACTGCGTACCGAAGAACCCGTGCGACCCGAGGTGCGAGCCGAACAGCGCGTGCTACCCGGGTACACCGCCCAGTACGTGCCGACCGAAGAACTGACGTAACTGAGGGGAACCGGCGTGACTGATCTGCCTGACGCCCACTTCCGAGCACTGATCCACCCGTACACCGGCGAAGTCACCAAAGTGAAGATCCCGGACCATGGGTACAGCTCGGACTTCGCTGCGATCATCAACAGTGAGAAGGGACAGTTCTTCGTCAAGGCTATGTTCAACGAGCCAGGGGGACGGCGGGACTCGATCATCCGGGAACGGGAGATCAATCCCTACGTGACGCCGCTGTCTCCCGCGTTGATGTGGAGCGTTGACGGGGACGACGCCGGGTGGATCATCCTCGGGTTCGAAGTCATCGAGGAGCGCGGCCTTGACTTCGAGCCCGACTCGCCGGATCTCCCCCTCGCCGTGGATCTCCTCAACCGGGCGGCGACCCTGGAACTGCCCGACGTCGCGCGGGACTGGACGGAAGACCGGTGGGACGCCTACGCGGGCAGTAAAGAGGAGCTGGCGTTCCTCCGTGGTGACGCCCTGCTGCACACCGACATCAACCCGGACAACTTGACGGTAGGAGACTCGGGCTCGTGGATCATCGACTGGGCGTGGCCTACGTGCGGGCCCGCCTTCATCGACCCGGCCTGTTTCGTCGTGCAGCTGATCTCCGCCGGCCACAGCCCCGAATCCGCGGAAGGGTGGGCGGCCCGCTGTACCGCTTGGGCGGACGCGAACTCCAAAGCGATCGACGTGTTCGCCGGGGCCTATCTGCGGATGCTTCGTGCTATCGCCAACCGACGTCCTGATGAGGCGTGGTTGAAGGCCATGGCCGAAGCGGCTCAGGCATGGGTGGATCACCGAGGCGTCCCCGTGGCGTAGCCGTAACCGATCATCAGGAGACACCTGTGTTCGCAATGCGCCCGGCCACGGCCGGCGACATCCCCGCCGTCGAATCCATGGTCCTCGCCCGCTCCACATGGCTGGAGGACCGGGGGCTTCCGAGCTGGCAGGAGAACGCCGCCGAACTCGCACGGCAGGCCGAGAACCCCGACGGGGACGTGTGGGTCCTCGCCGACCGGGACAGCGGAAAGATCATCGGCTGCACCACTGTGCAGGAAACGACGCCGCCGTGGGGCTGGACGGAAGGCGAGCTGAGCGAGCCAGCTCACTACCTGTACTCGTCCGTCACTGACCCGGCGTACCGGGAGAAGAAGCCCGGAATCGTCATGAGTCTGTGGGCCGTGGACCGGGCCGCGCAGGAAGGGGAGGTGCGGGTACGCCGTGGCTGCAACTTCCCGGGGCTGATGGCCTACAACCAGACGCAGGGGTTCGAGCTACTGTACGAGGTTCAGCGCACACACAACGTGGTCTATCTGATGAGCCGCCGGGCTGAGCGGGTCACTGACCTTGAGGAGCGGTTCGCGGCACTGTAGGGATGCCGGGCCGTCTGTCTGGACGTGGCCCGGCTGCTGGCCTTCAGGCGTGGAACGTAGCCAGGGTCGCCCGATAGGCCGGAGCTTGTCTCGACGAAATGTTGGCTGATCGGCAGCGGGCGAGGCTAGTAGTAGCCCCGGGAAGGTTAGGGCCTCAGCCGCCGCCGAAGAAGACGGTGACGAAGTTGAAGATGTTGCCGATGAAGCCGAAGAGGCCGCCACCGCTGCCGCTGTTGGTAACGGGATCGGCCTGGGCGGTGCTCGCCGTGGACGACAACAGGGCCACGGCCATTGCGGCGACGCTCGCGTATGTAATCAGTCTGGTCTTCATATAGGGAGAACGGCATTGGTCTGGGCGGGTCACGCTTGGTCGGGGCGGCTCCTCCACTGTGGCGACTCGTTGCAGATTGGCGCCGGCGGGGTGGGGAACCGAAGAGAGCGGCCCGGCCCACCCCTGAGCAAGGGATGGGGAACTTCAAGGAGCCCTATCAGAGTGGGGCTTTCCGCTGGTCAGGCTGTGGATGCCAAGTTGACAGAACTGTTGAGATCACTCGGCACCCCCATGCGCGTAGGAGGGGTGCCCGGTGACTCGTTATTTCCGGTTCGGCGAATTCGAGATCGTCCAGAACCCCGACGAGGCGCCCACGTTCGGTGCCGTCTGTGTCGCGGACCTCCAGGAGTGCTACGAGTACTCGGGGAACGTCGGTGACACCGAGACCATGCACAAGTGGATCGCGGAGCACACGCGGGACACGGGGCACCAGGACTTCCGCCGGAATTACGGTGGTCACTGCCGGACCCTCCCGCCCGACGGTGCGGTCATCGCGGGCGAGGTGGTCGGAGCGGTCGGCAGGCAGTGTGCCGCACGGACTACGGCGCCGGGGGCTTTGAACGGCATCGCGGAAGGCATCGCCGCGTCACCGCCGGGCAGTTCCGTCGGCTGATCGCACTTGGCGTCGGCGTTGTCAGAGGCTGCCTTCAGGGTCGGGGCGCGACGGTCGACGTTCCCGGAAGGCACCCCATGCCTACGCCCCTCCCCCCCCGCTCGGGACGAGCTGCCCTATGCGAGCCACCTCCTGCCCTTCGGGGATTCTCTGGTCGACGAGGGACTCTATGACGGCGTCCATTTCGACAAGGCCGAGCTCCAGGCGGTGGGCGAGGGCGGCGCCCGCTTCCTGGAGTGCGCGTTCTCCTCGGGTGACGGTCACCGGTGGCCGGTATCGCCGCGCGCGGTTCGACCAGGCGAAGGTGGATCTGCGGGGGCCGCTGGGCTGAGGATCGCCAGCGGTCTTGACTCGCTCAGGGGAGCGGCCATCAACGGTTATCAACTGCTGGATCTCGCACCGGCGTTTGCTCAGGTTCCCGGGGTCGCGGTGGAGAACGCCCCACAGGCTTGACAGCCACTTACTTGTACATGCATGCTTCTCATGTCGCAAAGAACTTGCACACACATACATTGAAGTTCGAGTGAGGAGTCATTCCCATGGCCTGGATCTACCTGCTGACCGCCTCCGTCTTCGAGGTCGTCTTCGCGCTCGGCACCAACGCCACCCACGGGTTCACCGAGCTCGGCCCGTCCCTGCTGACCGCGGCCGCGGCGGCGGGAGGGATCTTCTTCCTGAGCCTGGCCCTGAAGTCCCTGGACGTGGGCGTGGGTTACACGGTGTGGACCGGGATCGGGTCGGTCGGCACGGTGGTCCTCGGATCGGTCATCTTCGGGGAGTCCATCAACGTGTGGAAGGTCGTGGCCTTCGTCCTGATCATCGGCGGAGTGGTCGGCCTCAAGCTCGCCGACAAGCTCGCCACCGCACAGCAGCCCGCCGTCACAGACGCCGAAACGGCCGAAGCAACCGAACAGGCCGCGCCCGCCCAGCCCGTCACCGCCTGAACCCCCTCCCCGCACCACCCCTCCCGCACCGCCCTCCCGCACCGCACTGCTCTCCCGCCCTCCTGCGCACCGCAATCCCTGAAAGGACCCCTGTCATGGCCTGGATCTTCCTCGCGATCGCCATCGTCTTCGAGATCGCCTTCGCGCTCGGCACCAACGCCACCAAGGGCTTCACCAAGCTCTGGCCCTCCGTGTTCACCGTGCTCTCCGCCGCCGGAGGCATCTTCACCCTCAGCCTGGCTCTGAAGACCCTCGACGTCGGCGTCGGATACACCATCTGGACCGGCATCGGCTCCGTCGGAACCGTCATCTTCGGCGCCCTCATCTACAAGGAGAAGATCACCCTTCCCAAGATCCTCTCCTTCGTCTCCATCATCGCCGGAGCCATCACCCTCAAGCTCGCCGCCGGAGCGTGAGCCCCGTGTACCGCACCCTTGAGCCCACCGAAGCCGAACTCGCCCAGTACGCAAGCCAGGCCGTCGACCTCGCCGTCCGTCATGTCCGGCAGGGCGGAGCCCCGTTCACCGCCCTGGTCGTCCAGGACGGGGAAGTCGTCGCCACCGGCGTCAACCGGGTCCATGAGGAACACGACGCCACCGCCCACGCCGAGATCGTCGCCCTGCGGGAAGCCACCCGCGCCCAGGGCGCCTACGCCACCGCCGGGGCGCTGCTGGTCGCCTCCGCCGAACCCTGCGCCCTGTGCTACCTCACCGCTCGCTGGGCGGGGGTGGCCGGGATCGCCTTCGCCGCCGACCGGCACACCGCCGCACGGGCCGGGTTCGACTACAGCCTCTCCTACCGGATCTTCGCCAAGGACCCCGCCGACTGGCCGCTGCCCACCACGCACATACCGGTTCCCGAGGCCCAACAGCCCTTCCGCGCCTGGCGCGCCCACCACCGCTGAAACCCAAAAACCAACCGGAAACCACCGAAACCGGAAACCACCGAAACCGAAAGGCGAGAACGATGCCCATCAGGATCCAGATCTGGTCCGACTTTGTCTGCCCCTACTGCCTGCTCGCCGAGACGCCCCTGCACCAGGCCCTGGAAGAAATCGGGGAGGACGGGACCGAGGTCGAGTGGATGCCCTTCGAGCTGCGGCCCGAGCCGGTGCCCACCCTGCTGCCGGAGGGCGACTACCTGCAGAGTGTCTGGAAGCAGTCGGTCCGTCCGCTGGCCGAACGGCTCGGTGTGGACATCGACCTCCCGGCGGTCTCGCCGCAGCCGTACACCCGCCTCGCCTTCGAGGGGTACCAGTACGCCGCCGTCCATGGTCTCGGCGCCGCCTATGTGCCCCGGGTGCTGAGGGCCTTCTTCCAGGAGGGCCGGGACATCGGCCGGCCGGAGGTCCTGCGCGAGCTGGCGGTCGAACTCGGCCTCGACAGCGAGGAGTTCGAGCAGGCGCTGCGAGAGGGAACGTACCGCGAGGCGCACCAGCGGGCGCTGCGGCGGGCCGAGGAACAGCGGATACGCAGTGTGCCCACGATTCTGATCGACGGGCGGCACCGCATCGAGGGCGTTCCCTCTCCCGAGCGGCTGGCGGCGGTGCTGCGCAGGGCCCGGGACGAGGCCGCCGCGGACGGGCGGTTCCCGGAGGGGGCCGCGTGTGGAATCGACGGCTGCTGACCACTACTTCACAACCGGACGGTTCACCGGGCGGATCCCGATCGGGATCCGCCCGGTTCGTCATGTCACCGCTGGGGCGGGGCCCCGGTCCGTACCCCGTGCGTACCCGAGCAGGACGGCCAGGACGGCGGCGGACCCCACGGCGAGGCAGGCGGTCATGCCGGAGGTGCGCAGCAGCCAGGCCCCGGCGATGGCGCCGGCCAGCATCAGCAGCGGGGCCCCGAGCCGGCGGCCGAGGCGTGGATTGTCCCCGCCGGCCAGTCGGGAGTCCGCGGCCAGTCCGGTCAGGGTCAGGGTGAGCACCGTGGTCGTCAGGTCGGGCAGCGCCAGGCGCCGGACGGTGGCGTTGCGGCAGCCCATGGCCAGGGCGAGGGCGGCGATGACCAGTTGGCGCCCGGTGGCCTGGTCGGTCTTCAGCGTGGCCGCGAGCGTCATGGCCAGCACCGTGCCCGCCGCTTCCACGGCGAGTGCGGTGCCGATCCAGCGCCGGCGGGTGGGCAGGTGCACCGCCAGGCGTCCGCCCAGCACCGCGCCGATGAGGAATCCGGCGAGCGAGATCCCGGAGGCGGCCGTCGAGAAGCCCGGGGTGCCCACGGCCGCGAAGCCCAGGACCACCACATTGCCCGTCATGTTCGCCGTAAAGACATGGCCGAGGCCGATATAGCTCACTGCGTCCAGAAAGCCGCTCACCAGGGTCAGGCAGGCCAGGGCGGGCACCAGGCCGGAGTCCGTTTTCGCCACGGTGTCCCCTTCCATTCGAGTCGGGAACAACATTGCGGCACTACGATTGAGCGGTCCAACGGATGTTTTCGATGAGTGTGATCGATGGGACCGGATAATGGAGCTGCGGCAGATAGAGCACTTCCTCACCCTGGCGCAGGAGCGGCACTTCACCCGCGCCGCCCAGCGGCTGCACCTGGCGCAGTCCACGCTGTCCTCGTCGATCCGGATGCTGGAGCGGGAGCTGGGCCAGCCGCTGCTGGTGCGCACCACCCGGCGGGTGGAACTCACCGCGGCGGGGCGGGCGTTGCTTCCCGCGGCGCGGGCGATGCGGGCGGCGGCCGGGCAGGCCAGGGCCGCGGTGGCCGAGGTGGGTGCGCTGCTGCGGGGGCGGATCGACCTGGGCCTGATCCAGACGCTCGACGCGCTGGAGATCCCCGCGCTGCTCGCCGAGTTCCGCGCAGCCCACCCCGGTGTCGAACTCCGGCTGGTCCAGGGCGATTCGGCCCGCCTGATCGAGGGCGTCCGCAGCCTTGAGTACGATCTGGCGCTGGTCACCGACGACGGGCGGCGGGACGCCGAGGTGGCGCTGACGACGATCGCCGAGGAGCCCCTGGTGCTGGTGACGGCGCCCGGGCATCCGCTGGCCGGGCGCGGGCGGGTTCCGCTGCGGGACCTGGCGCCCTACCCCTTTGTCGATTTCCGTGAGCGGTCCAGCCTGCGCACCCTCATCGATGCGGCCTGTGCGCAGGCGGGTGTCCGGCGGCAGGTCACCTGCCAGGTCGAGCACATGCCCGCACTCATCGAGCTGGTCGCCCACGATCTGGGCGTCGCCCTGGTGCCCCGCGGCACCGCCGATGCCGCCGCCTCGCGGGTGTCCTCGGTGCCGGTGGCCCCGGAGATCTCCCGGACCGTCGCCGTGGCCACCGCCACCGCCGGGCCGGTCGAGCCGGCGGCCCGGGTGCTGCTGGATCTCCTCAAAGACCGTGCCGGTCCAGGAAGTCCTGGATCAACTTCTGCCAGTCCTCGGGACGTTCGGACATGACCAGATGCCCCGTCTCGATCTCGGCGTACTCGGCGCCGGGGATGCCATTGGCCAGCATCCGGGAGTTGGCGGGTGAGATGAGCGTGTCGTGGGTGGCGGCGATGACAAGGGTCGGTATGGAGATTCCCGGGAGGTCGCCGGTGGTGTCCGCCTCCCTGATGACGGTGGACTGCTCCAGGGCGCCGGCGAGCAGGGTCTCGGCGGTCAGCTCGTAGAGCGGCGGTATCAGGTCGGACGGGAGGTCGTTCAGGAACTCCTGGCTGAAACCGGTCAGTACGGTGAATCTGGCGAATGCCCCGAGATCGCCCGCGGTGAGGAAGGTGCGCCACAGGTCCAGGGAGGCGGTCAGGCGGTTGTCGGGCCTGGCGAGGCCCGCCGTCAGCACCAGCCCGCGGACGCGCTCCGGGTGCCGGGCCGCGGCCCGTACGGACACCAGGGTGCCCGCCGAGAAGCCGATCACCGTGCAGGTCTCCACCCCGGCCCCGGTCGCCGAGGCGACCAGGGCGTCGGCGAGACCGTCGAGGGTCAGCGGCCCGGCCGCCCGTGGAGTGGCCCCGGAGCCCGGGTAGTCGGGGGCGACCACGGTGTGCTGCCGGGCCAGGGCCGGGATGAGCGCACCGTAGTTGGCCTGGATGCTGCCGCCCGCGCCATGCGCGAGCAGCAGGCCGGGACCGGATCCGGTGACGGTGGTGGCCAGGGGCGGGAACGACTGTGTCATGCAGGCAGGTTGGCATGCGGCTGCGGGGAACAGACCGAACCTGAGGGGTTCTTTACAGGTCGTGCAACAGGTCGTGCAACAGGTCATGCATACGGCGAGGGCCCCGCTCCCCGGTGAACGGACGCTGTTGGTTAAAGCGGGGCTGCGCGTGACGTCGGTCTTCAAGACGAGGTTGTGGTCTTGAAGACCGACGTTGTCGTTGGGGTGGGTGCGGGTGTCGTTGTGTCCGAGTGGGCCGGGTGGGATCCCGGCGGAGACGGTGCGGGTGGCGCGGGCGGCCTTCCCGAAGGGCAGTCTCGCGATCCGGGTCCGTGACGAGCTGGGTGTGCTGTTCCGAGACGAGGAGTTCGCGGATCTGTTCCCTGCCCGGGGCAGGCCCGCGTGGTCGCCGGGCCGGCTGGCGCTGGTGCTGGTGTTGCAGTTCGTGGAGGGGCTCACCGACCGGCAGGCCGCGGAGGCGGTGCGGGCCCGGATCGACTACAAATACGCCCTCGGGCTGGAGCTGGCTGATCCGGGCTTCGACTTCTCGGTGCTGTCGGAGTTCCGGGACCGGCTGGTCGAGGAGGATGCCGGACCGCGGGTGCTGGACGCGATCCTGGCCGCAGCCCGGGACAAGGGCCTGCTGGCCAGTGGCGGCAAGGCCCGAACGGATTCCACGCATGTGCTCTCGGCAGCCCGCGAGCTGTGCTGGCTGGAGATGGTCGCCGAGACGCTGCGGTCAGCGCTGAACGCGCTCGCCGTCGCCGCCCCCGACTGGCTGGCCCAGGTCGCCGAGCCGGACTGGTTCAAGCACTACGCCACCCGGGCCGAGGACTCCAGGTTCCCTAAGGCCTGGACCAAGCGGGAAGAGGTCGGCCGACGGATCGGGACAGACGGTATGCGACTTCTCCAGGCCGTGACCGCGCCCGACGCGCCTGCCGGGCTGCGGGCGGTGCCTCAGGTGGAGGTTCTGCGGCAGCTGTGGGTCCAGTGCTTCCACCTCGTCGACGGCGAGGTGAGGCGGCGGGCCCCAAAAGACCGGCCACCGGGCGTGAAGCGCCTGGTCACCCCCTATGACATCAAGGCCCGCAACGGCGCGAAGCGCGACATCTTCTGGGACGGATACAAGGTCCACCTCACCGAGACCTGCGGCGCCGACGCCCCGAACTTGATCACCCATGTCGCCACCACCGATGCCACGGTCAGCGACTTCGACATGGTCCCGGCCGTCCATGCCGGTCTCGCCCGACGACGACTACTGCCCGATGAACACTTGGTCGACACCGGCTATGTCACCGCCCGGCACATCGTCGCCGCCCGGCGCGACCATGGCATCGACCTGGTGGGACCGCTGATGCCCAGCCCCAACGCCGCCTGGCAGGCAAAGACACAGACCGGCTTTCCCATCGGCGCGTTCACCATCGACTGGGACCTCCACAAGGTGACGTGTCCCGGCGGGAAGACCAGCACTCGCTGGGCGAGAGAACTGGTCCGTGACAAGACCGAGATCCGGGTGCAGTTCGCCAAGACCGATTGCGGGCCCTGCCCGGTCAAGGACTCCTGCACCCGCGGACCGCGGCGCAAGCTGACCTTCCAGGACCAGGAGATCCATGAGGTCCTGCACCAGCGCCGGGCCGAACACCAGACCGATGATTGGAAGGCGCGCTACCAACTCCGGGCCGGCGTCGAAGGCACCATTTCGCAAGGTGTCCAACGCTGCGGCCTGCGCAGATCCCGCTACAAGGGGCTCGCGAAGACCAGCCTTCAGCACCAGCTCACCGGAGCAGCGATCAACCTCGCCCGCATCGACGCCCACATCACCACAAGCCCCCGGGCACAAACCCGCACCAGCCACTTCGCAGCGCTTCGCCCCGTCGATCAAACGATCGACGGGGCGAAACAGACCCCGCTTTAACCAACAGCGTCCGGTGAACGGAGAGCGGGGCCCAACGGCCGTATCGGCGAAGGGGGTCAGAAGCGCCGGGTGATCAGCGCCCGCTTGACCTCCTGGATCGCCTTGGTGACCTCGATGCCACGCGGGCAGGCGTCCGTGCAGTTGAAGGTGGTGCGGCAGCGCCAGACGCCGTCCTTGTCGTTGAGGATCTCCAGGCGCTGCTCACCCGCCTCGTCCCGGGAGTCGAAGATGAAGCGGTGCGCATTGACGATCGCCGCCGGGCCGAAGTACTGGCCGTCGTTCCAGAACACCGGGCAGGAGGAGGTGCAGGCCGCGCAGAGGATGCACTTGGTGGTGTCGTCGAAGCGCTCGCGGTCCTCGGCGGACTGGTGGCGCTCCCGCGTCGGCTCATTGCCCTTGGTGATCAGGAAGGGCATCACATCCCGGTAGGCCTGGAAGAACGGCTCCATGTCGACCACCAGGTCCTTGAGGACCGTGAGGCCCTTGATGGGCTCGACGGTGATCGGCTTGGCCGGGTTGATGTCCTTGATCAGGGTCTTGCAGGCCAGGCGGTTCTTGCCGTTGATGCGCATGGCGTCGGAGCCGCAGATGCCATGGGCGCAGGAACGGCGGAAGGTCAGCGAGCCGTCCTGGTCCCACTTGATCTTGTGGAGGCCGTCGAGGACCCGCTCCTTGGGGTCGATCTCCAGCTCAAAGTCCTGCCAGGTCGCCTGGTCCGAGACCTCCGGGTTGAACCGGCGGATGCGGAAGGTGACCTTGATGCTGTGCGAGGTCTGCGCCTCCGCCTCGAGCTTGTCGAGAGTCGCGGTGCTCATCAGTACTTACGCTCCATCGGCTGGTAGCGGGTCTGTACGACCGGCTTGTAGTCGAGGCGGATCGAGTCCTTGCCGTCCGCGTCGACCTCGCGGTACGCCATGGTGTGGCGCATGAAGTTGACGTCGTCGCGGGTGGGGAAGTCCTCGCGGTAGTGACCACCGCGCGACTCCTTGCGCGCCAGCGCGGACACGGCCATCACCTCGGCCAGGTCGAGCAGGTTGCCCAGCTCGATGGCCTCCAGCAGGTCGGTGTTGAAGCGCTTGCCCTTGTCCTGGATGGACACGTTCTTGTAGCGGGCCCGCAGTTCGGCGACCTTCTCGACGGCCGTCTTGATGGTCTGCTCGGTGCGGAAGACCATGACATTGGTGTCCATGGTCTCCTGCAGCTCCTTGCGGAGTTCGGCCACCCGCTCCTTGCCGGTGGACTCGCGCAGCCGCTCGACCTGGTCGATCACCAACTGCGCCGGGCTGTCGGGCAGTTCGACGAAGTCGGCCTGCTGCGCATACTCCGCGGCGGCGATGCCCGCGCGGCGGCCGAAGACATTGATGTCCAGCAGCGAGTTGGTGCCCAGCCGGTTGGCGCCGTGCACCGAGACACAGGCGACCTCGCCGGCCGCGTAGAGGCCGGGCACGACGGTGTCGTTGTCGGCCAGCACCTCGCCCTCGACATTGGTGGGGATGCCGCCCATGGCGTAGTGCGCGGTGGGCTGGATGGGGATCGGGTCCGTGTAGGGCTCGATGCCGAGGTAGGTGCGCGCGAACTCGGTGATGTCCGGCAGCTTGGCGTCCAGCTGCTCCGGCGGCAGGTGGGTGAGGTCCAGGTAGACGTGGTCGCCCTCGGGGCCGCAGCCGCGGCCCTCGCGGATCTCGGTGTAGATGGAGCGCGAGACCACGTCGCGGGAGGCGAGGTCCTTCATGACCGGCGCGTACTTCTCCATGAAGCGCTCGCCGTCCTTGTTGCGGAGGATGCCGCCCTCACCGCGGGCGCCCTCCGTCAGGAGGATGCCCATGCGCCAGATGCCCGTCGGGTGGAACTGGAAGAACTCCATGTCCTCCAGCGGCAGACCACGGCGGTAGCAGGCGGCCTGGCCGTCACCGGTCAGGGTGTGGGCGTTGGAGGTCACCTTGAAGAACTTGCCGGTGCCGCCGGAGGCGTAGATGACCGACTTGGCCTGGAAGAGGTGGATCTCACCGGTGGCCAGCTCATAGGCGACCACACCGGCGGACTTCCGGACGCCGTCGACCTCGGTGAGCAGCTGGTCGAGGACGTAGAACTCGTTGAAGAACTCCACACCCTCCTTGACGCAGTTCTGGTACAGCGTCTGCAGGATCATGTGGCCGGTGCGGTCGGCCGCGTAGCAGGCGCGGCGGACCGGGGCCTCGCCGTGGTTGCGCGAGTGACCGCCGAAGCGGCGCTGGTCGATGGTGCCGTCCGGGGTGCGGTTGAACGGCAGGCCCATCTTCTCCAGGTCGAGGACCGCGTCGATGGCCTCCTTCGCCAGGATCTCGGCGGCGTCCTGGTCGACCAGGTAGTCACCGCCCTTGATCGTGTCGAAGGTGTGCCACTCCCAGTTGTCCTCCTCGACGTTCGCGAGGGCGGCGGCCATGCCGCCCTGGGCGGCGCCGGTGTGGGAGCGGGTCGGGTAGAGCTTGGTGAGGACCGCCGTGCGGCTGCGCTTGGTCGACTCGATGGCCGCGCGCATCCCGGCGCCGCCGGCGCCGACGATGACGGTGTCGTACTTGTGGATCTTCATGGTCGCGTCAGCCCCGGGCCTAGGAGATGTTCGGGTCGAAGGTGAAGATCACCAGCGTGCCCAGCAGGACGGTGAACACCGTGGCGGTGTACAGCAGCATCTTCAGCCAGAAGCGGGTGTTGTCCCGCTCCGCGTAGTCGTTGATGACCGTACGCAGGCCGTTGGCGCCGTGCAGCATGGCGAGCCACAGCATCAGCAGATCCCAGGCCTGCCAGAACGGCGAGGCCCAGCGGCCGGCCACAAAGGCGAAGCCGATCTTGCTGACGCCGCCGTCCAGCACCAGCTGGATCAGCAGGTGGCCGAGGACCAGGACGACCAGCACGATGCCGGACAGCCGCATGAACAGCCAGCCGTACAGCTCGAAGTTGGTGCGGGTGGACCGTTGAGACGCTGACGTCTTCTTGGTGCGCTTGCGGGGTGCCTCGATGACCGGGGCCGGGTGGTCGGCGTCATAGAGCGGGACGTCGCTCACGGAGGGAGCCTGGGCTTCAGTGGACATGTCTTGCGTCAGCTCCCGAACAGCGTGCGCAGCGTGTGCTGGAGCACGGGGTAGAAGGCGCCGGCCATCAGCACGACCCAGATGCCGACAACGGTCCACAGCATCTGCTTCTGGTACCGCGGGCCCTTGGACCAGAAGTCCACGGCGATGACGCGGAGGCCGTTGAGCGCGTGGAAGAGGATGGCGGCGACGAGGCCGTACTCCATCACGTTGACGACGGGTGTCTTGTACGTCGCGACGACATTGTCGTAGGCCTCCGGAGAGACCCGAACGAGAGCGGTGTCGAGGACGTGCACGAACAGGAAGAAGAAAATGAGGACGCCGGTGACTCGATGAGCCACCCAGGACCACATGCCTTCCCGGCCGCGGTACAGCGTTCCAGCCGGCACGGAAAACCCTCCGGGAGCGGGGACAGGGGACCAGCCGGCTTCGTGTCGGTCGGGCCCGGCCGGGTACGGTCCACCGGCCCTGGCCATCGTAGCGACGCCTTGTCGGTTCGGTCGCGCGGGGTGCGGCCGGTGTGATCAAACAGGCACGTACGGGCCGGTGCAGCCCGGCAAGTGCCATGCTGTGGTCATTCGTAAGGGTTAAGCATCGGGCGTGTATTCGATGATCAATGTAGTAAAAAGCACTACCTTGCCCAGAAAAGTGAGGTTTTGCGATAGGACTGCCCGTGAGAATCACCCGCGCCTCGGCCGTCCGGGGAACCGTCACCGCCGCCGCCCTCGTCGCCACCCTGAGCATCATGGGCTGCCCGCGCTCCACCCCCGGCGGCCAGAGCCAGGACGACGCGCGCTCCCTCCAGGCGGCACCCTCGTCCGCCTCCCCGCTGCGGCCGGTGCCCGCGGTGGCCCCGCACACCATTCCCTCCGTACGCTCCTTCACCGCGCGCACCGGCCCCGGCTGGCGGCCCACCCCCGGCACCCGCGTCATCACCGACCCCAAGGGCCCCCTCGGCCCCGAGGCCCGGAAGCTCGCCGCCGAACTGGGGTCCACCGCCGCCGCCCCGCCCGCCCGCTCCGCGGACATCGAGCTCGCGCTGCGCCCCGGGCAGGGCCCGGAGGCGTACGAGCTGACCACCCACGACCACCGGGTGCTGATCACCGCCTCGGACCCGGCCGGCGCCTTCTACGGCACCCGCACCGTGCTCCAGGCCGTACGCACCGGGGGCGGCCTCCCCGAGGGCGTGCTGCACGACGCCCCCGACCGGCCCCAGCGCGGCCTCAACCTGGACACCGCGCGCAAGCACTTCACCGCCCAGTGGATCGAGGCCCGGCTGCGGGAGCTGGCCGACCTCAAGCTCAACCAGTTCGGCCTGCACTTCTCCGACGACCAGGGGTTCCGGATCGAGAGCGAGACCCACCCGGAGATCGTCTCCCCGGAGCACCTCAGCAAGGACGAGGTCCGCCGCATCGTCGCCCTCGCCACCTCGCTGCACATCACCGTCATCCCCGAGATCGACTCGCCCGGCCACCTCGGCGCCGTCCTCAACGCCCACCCCGATCTGCAGCTGAAGGACATCAACGGAACCGTGGTCCGGGGCGCCATCGACATCGCCGACCCCGAGGCGGCCCGCATCATCGACGACCTGATGCGCGAATACGCCCCGCTCTTCCCCGGCCCCTACTGGCACTTGGGCGGCGACGAATACCGCGCGCTGGCGGCCAGGGATCCGCAGAGCTCCTACCCCCGGCTGGCGGAGGCCGCCCGCCGCCGGTACGGGCCCCGGGCCCGGGTCCAGGACCTGGCCACCGGCTGGCTGGACGACCGGGCGGCGGTGGCCCGCTCGCTCGGCAAGCGGCCCAAGGCCTGGAACGACGGCTTCTTCCGGGGCGGGATCGCCGCGGGGGACAAGGGGATCGAGGTCGAGTACTGGACGGGCCGCGAACTGGGCGCCCGGGACCCGCAGGAGTACCTCGACGAGGGGCGCACCGTCGTCAACCTCAATGACGAGTACCTCTATTACGTGCTCGGCGAACCCAACAACTTCCGCTATCCGACCGGGGAACGCATCTACCGCGAGTGGTCGCCCGCCGTGCTCCGGGGCACCGCGCCCGTGCTGCGGGGGCTCGGCGCGGCCGACCGGGTGCCGGGCGGCCGGCTGGCCATCTGGTGCGACCGCGCCACCGCGCAGACCCCGGAGCAGGTGGCCGCCGGCATCCGGCTGCCGCTCGCCGCGATGGCGCAGCGACTGTGGGATCCTCGGGCGCCACAGGGGAGTTGGGGCGAATTCAGTGCACTGGCGGGACGGGTGCGGTGAAGGAGGCGGGACGGGGCGAGACTCCGCTAGCCTCCCGGGCAGGAAACCCGTCCCGCGAACGAGGGCCCCACCGATGAAGATCGAATTCCTGCTCCACAACGCGTACGGGATCGGCGGAACCATCCGCTCGACCGTCAACCTCGCCACCGCCCTCGCGGACCGGCACGAAGTGCGCATCACCAGCGTCAACCGCCCGGCGGACCAACCCGAGCTCGCCATCGACCCGCGGGTGCGCCTGACCCCGCTGGTCGACCTGCGGGAGGGCACCGAAGGCGACGAATACGCGTCCCCGCTCAACCAGCAGCCCAGCGAGGTCTTCCGCGACGAACGCATCGACAACGGCCGGATGGCGGCCACCGCCCTCACCGACCAGCGCGTCGCCGCCCACCTCGCCGCCACCGACGCCGATGTCGTCATCGCCACCCGCCCCAAGCTCATCGGCTACCTCGCCCGGCACGGCAGCGACCGCTATCTGCGCATCGGCCAGGAACACCTCACCCATGAGGCACACCTCCCCGAGCTGCACCAGGTCATGGACCCGGCGATCGCCGCCCTGGACGCCTTCGCCACCGTCTCCGAGGCGGACGCGGGCCACTACCGGGACGCCCTCCCGGACGCCGGGGCGCGCATCCTCGCCATCCCCAACGCCGTTCCGGCGCCCGCCGCCCAGCCCTCCGACGGCACCTCCAGGACCATCGTCTCGGCCGGCCGCCTGGTGGCGGTCAAGCGCTATGACCGGCTCATCGCCGCCTTCGCCCAGATCGCCGCCGAACGCCCCGGCTGGAACCTGCGGATCTACGGCCGGGGCCCGGCAAAGGCCAAGCTCCGCAAGCAGATCGAGGAACTCGGCCTCTATGAGCGCATCACCCTGATGGGCGCCCGCTCGCCCATCGAGACCGAGTGGTCCAAGGGAGCCGTCGCCGCCGTCGCCTCCGACGCCGAGTCCTTCGGCATGACCATCGTCGAGGCCATGCACGCCGGGCTCCCGGTCGTCGCCACCGACTGCCCCTACGGACCCCGCGAGATCCTCACCGACGGCACCGACGGCATCCTGGTCCCGCTGGACGAGAAGGACACCATCGACGCCTACGCCGAGGCCCTCCTCAAACTCACCGGCGATGCCGGACTCCGGGCCCGCCTCGGCGCTGCCGCCCGCACCGCCGCGCACCGCTATGAACCCGACACCATCGCCCGCCGCTATGAGCAGCTCTTCGAGGAACTGCGCCCCGGGTCGACGGCGGCCGGCGCCAAGAAGGGCGGCTTCCTGCGCGGCCTGCTCGGCGCCGGACGCAAACCGCGGCCGGCCGCCGGACCCGGCAAGGCGGCCGAGGTCACCAACCCCGAGGCCCGGTGCGCCGTCGACGCCGATGGCTCGCTCACCGTGCGGCTGCGCGCCGACCAGCTCACCCCCGCCGACACCCATCTGCTGCTGCGGCACCGCGGCAGCAAGGGCAAGGAGAGCATCCGGGTGCCGCTGCCCGGCCAGCGCCGCGAAGCGGGCGACTGGATCGAGGCCCGCGTCGAACGCGCCGCGCACACCCTGTCCGAAGGCCGCTGGGACAGCTACACCGAGCGCTCCGACGACAAGTCCCGCCGCCGCCTGACCGCGGCCCTGGTCGAACAGAAGGCGCTGCTCGACCTGGCGCCCGCCGCTGCCGCGTTCACCGCCTGGGTGCCGTACGAGACCAACGACGGCTTCCTCGCCGTCCGCACCTGGCAGCGCCCCGAGCACGCCGAGGCCACCGGCGTCCGGGTCGGCGAGGACGGCATCGCCGTCACCGTCCGCACCCATGGCACCGTGCTGCGCGAGGGCGCCGAACTGATCGCCCGGCTGCGCGACGGGGACGGCTCGGCCGGTGACGTCCGGGTGCCGCTCGAGGACGGCACCGGGGTGCTGCCCCATGAGCCGATGCGGCAGCGGCACCACCCCGAGCAGGACCTGTGGGATCTCCATGTGCGGCCGGCCGCCGGAGCCGCGCTGGTCCGCGTCGGCCGCCTCACCGGTGACTTCGCCGACCGCAAGGGCATCGACACCTTCCCGGCCGCGAGCTGCGGAGAGGTGCGGCTGCGCCCGTACTTCACGGTGACCAACGACCTGACGATCGCGGTCAAGGACGCGGCCGCGGAAGAGGTGTAGCGCCCGGGCGCCGGGACGGATGACGGACGACGGCCGGGACCGCCACCCCCCACCTGATTAGTGCGTAAGTGGGCCCCTGACCAGGAATTTTGTCGACCGGTTGGGGGTCCGCCTCTTAGTCCTTGTGCTGCCTCTATCCCGCTGTTTCTGACTGTTCTTGGCCGCTACTGGTCATGCGCTGGTCACGCCGCCCGGACAAGGCGAAGCCCCGCCGATGTGATTCGGTGGGGCTTCTCTCGTCGGATCAGCGAGGGTCTAGCGGGTCCTGTGCGTGGGCGTAGTAGCCGTGCAGCCACCAGCCAGCCGCCTCCACCGACGGGACGGCCGCGGAGACCGTACTCCCCCGGGGGCTCACACCAGGACCAACAACCCAACCATCGGTGTCTCGCGCGGCTTCCACCCATCCGTGCGCGGGGTTGTCGAGCTGACCCTCATGCAGGGTTCCGCTCGTGCACTCCGTGGCCTCGTTCAGGATGGCCGCGTAGGGCCCTGCCTGTCGTCTACTTCCCCTAATCGGGACCCAGGGACTTATGACTGGATCAGGTCGGATGGATCGGTGTTGGCACCACACAGCACTACCGCCACCGTTTCCCCCGCCTCCGGTACGTACACCCCGCTGGTGAGTACGGAGAGCGCACAGGCTGCGCCGTGCTCGACCGCGATGCGGCGGTGGTCCCACAGGGCTTGCCGGGCACGCACGATCTCGGTGTCCGGCACGAGCAGCGACCGTACGTCACCGGTCTGGGCGGCGTGCAGGGCCATCTGTGAGGTGCGGCGGGCGCCGAGGGAGTCAGCCGCGACCGAACCCACCGGGACGTCGACAACTCGTCCGGCCTCAATCGCCGCGTTCAGGGCGCGGCAGTTTTCGGGTTCTGCAGCGACGACCCGAACACCGTGCTGGTGGGCGGCTGTTGCGATGCCGGCGAAGAGGCCGCCACCGCCGACAGCAACCACTACCGTGCCTAGCCCGGGCACCCTGCCCCGGATCTCGTCCAGGAGGGTTCCGGCGCCGGCGGCGATCAGGGGATTGTCGTAGGCGTGCGAGGCGAGTGCCCCGGTTTTGACGGTGAAGGCTTCGCAGGCGGCCAGGGCCTCGGCGTACTCGGCACCTGTCCGCCGTACGTCGGCCCCGTACATCCGCAGACGGGTGGCTTTCACCTTGGGGGCGGTCTCGGGCAGGAATACGGTCGCCTTCACGCCCTCGGCCTGGGCCGCCCAGGCACACGCCAGCCCGGCGTTCCCGCCAGAGGCGATGGTCACCCCTGCCTTGGGCAAAGTGCCCGCCTCACGGTGCGCGACGATGAAATTCCGGGCGCCACGGGCCTTGAACGAGCCGGTGTGCTGCATGTACTCCAGCGCCAGCCACACCGCGGTGTCAGGACTGCCGGTGGCACCGCGGTCCACAGGGGCTACGGTCACCGGGCGGACGTGCCCCGAGATCCAGTCGGCGGCGGCCTTAATGTCGTCGCACGTCAGCGGTTCCACAGTTGGTCACTCCTGTTCAGGACCAGGTGATGAGCTGGCCGGTGGTGGTCAGGGCGAGGAAGAAGGCGAACGCTAGCCGCCTTCCCCGGAGGTTGGGGCCCACCTCGTGGAAGTTCACCGGGTTGAACATCAGCGCGTCTCCCGGCTCGGGGACTACCGTCACTTTCTGGCAGCCCCGGACCGTCTCTTTGGCGTACCCGTAGGCGGTGCGGTGCTGTTCGTCGGCGGGTTCCCACCGATGCCGCCACACCGTGGTGGCGCCGCCACCGTCAGGCGCGGCGATCCACACGTTGAACGCGAGCTGAGCAACGATCTCCTGATCGAACAGACCGGAAGGGTATTCGCGGCCGATGTCGTCGTAGTGGATCAGTGCGCCGTGGTTGATCTCCCGCAGCGTGCCGCCGAACACGGCCCGGCCGCGGATGGTCGCCGGGACAACAGCAGCGCCCCACGCAGTGCCGAGCCTGGCGAGGGACACGGCAATCGGGTCGGGGCGCATCCCGGCCCGCTGCCACGCAAGACGAGCTGCCTCGGCTGCTTCCCAGTAACTGGGCTCGTCCAGTTGCCCCTTGGGTGTGCGGTGGTCGTTCAGTGCGGGGCCGAAGCGGACGATCGGAATGGGAACCCGCTCCGGGTCGTAGCTGGCGGTCGGGAGTTGGTCCACCGACTTCGACACTGCGTCGCACGCCTCTTCGTCGAGGAAGTTGGGGACGCGCACGGCTGCGACGGTACCGGCGGCGAGATTCGCCAAGTGCCGGTCAATGAAGGCCACGACGTCAGTCGCTACGAACAGCGGGTCGAGCACAGTGGAGGTGTGCATATCTTCTCCTGACGATTGGTGGGTTGGGTGGTTCTGCTCGCCTTCCTGCTGTGCGCACCCGCCCGGCCGGATCGTCCTCACCAACAAGGGGGCGACCGGGCGGGCGTTGGCGCCTGCCCCTCCGCTAGAGGGAATGGATCGGTGGCTCTTGAGTCGGCAGGGGGACGGGGCCTAGAAGTGGCTGGCGCCGCCGTGAACGGCGAACCAGACCTCAATGCACGACGCGCAGGTGATCATCGCGATCAGTAGTGCCAACGACCTTTCCGTCACCGCTCGGTAGTTGAGTCACCGTGGCGCCTCCTTGTGCGCCTCCCGCTGGTGGTCCTTCAGAGCGTCGCTGTACTTCGCCGCGGTGACAAAGTCCTTGCGTTCTACCGCTGCCCCGATGGCGCCCTGGAAGCGGTTGCACACGCCGCATTCGTCGTCCGGTGGCGTCGGCGGGTTGGTGCGCGGGCCGCCCGTGTGCGGCAGGAGGATCATGGGCTTCAAGGGCCACATGGGCGGGGCCGTCAGCATGAGTGCTCCTCAGACGGCGATCCCGGCGACTGCACCGACTTCTGCTCCTCACGCCGCTTCTGCACACACACGGCACAGGAACACGGCGGGAAGGCACAACTCCCCTGATCCACCCCTTCCTTGACGGACGCCACACACGCCGTCGCCCCCCACGTGCGACCACCGTCCCGTGACACCCTCATCGTCATCTTCACGGACGGCCGGTCACCCAACTGGCCTCTGCGATAGGTCATCGAACAGCCTCCGACGAGGACTCCCCGGCCGACGACCCGAACGACGGCTCGCCCACATAGACGGCGAAGGCGGGCAAGGCAAGCATCCAATCCCGGAACCACTGCCCGCCCTGGGCCGAGTAGGCGATCTCGCCCTCGCTCCGGGCAACGAGCCCCGACACCTCCCGCGTCTTCAGCAGGCGCTGGACCTTGTGCCAGGCCCTCCGGTCGGTCCGGATCGAGGTCAGGTGCGCACGGTCGTAGTACATGGCGCGCACAACCCAGTCACGGGCCTCGGCCTGAGCGCGGACGTACGCCATTACCTCTTTGGGGTCGCGGCCGTCGTGGATGCAGGCGTAGAGAGCGACATGCACCCGATCAGGTAAGCCGCTGGCTGCGTTCGCGATGTTGCGGCGCCGAGCCTTGTTGGACGACTGATTCATGCGCTCGCATCCCTCGGTCTGGTTCGTCATCGGTTCTCCACCCGATGCATCACGCTTCACATTCCTCTCAGGTATGCCTTGGACCGGTCGGATCCGGTCGAGGGGCGGCGGTGCGCCGCGAAGTCAACTCGGCGCCCACAACGGGACCCTGGCCATTTCCGCGCCATGAACGTACGGTCGAGGCAGATGCGATAGGACTGACTGCGAGTACGTGTTCCGAGGGTGAACACGCTCGGGGAGCCACCATGACTACGAGACCGGCAGCACGTCGCCGCTCCGTCACTGGCGCCATCACTGGTTACGTCTTGCGCCTGGCCCGTGAGGGCATCCCCTGCACACAGGCGGGCTTTGCCGAAGCCTTGGATGTGGACCTCGCCACGGTGCAGGGCTGGGAATCAGGACGCCGCCCACTGACCAACATGAGGGCTGGGGCGTTGTTAGACCTGCGGCGACGGCTACCAGCCCTAGGAGCAGATCAGGCAGTCGTCCAGCTCCTCGACCCAGCCATGGACGCCGATCGAATCATTGGCGCCACCCTGAACCCACCGCGGCAACCTGAACAGCACCCCCTAGCGGAATGGGTGCACACGCGGAGCACTGCACACATGATCGCTTGGGCCGTGAACGGGACGCCACCGCCCTTGATCGCCAGCTTGCCGAGATCTTCCCGGCGAGGCGCTGTACCGACCAGCCCGCAGCTTCCGGCGCAGGAGAAGCACGAGCTGTTCTCGCACCTGCGCGACACTGCCGAAGCAGCTCATCGAGCGGGCGATGCCGCAGCCCTGCTTCGCCGCCAGGCGCTATACCTCACCTCGTATGACCGGGACCCCGGGGCGCCGGCTTGGACTTCGCACACCCTGCACCGCCGACGAGGAGTGCTCGCCGTCCGCGGTTGGTCAGCGCACTGGGCAGAAGCCCGTTCGGTCGCCACGGCGCTTGCGCGCCAGGGGGACCAGCAACCTCTGCTGGACTTCATTGACCGGTCCTTGGCGGACGATGACGCGGCCGAAGCGGCGAACCTCAACTACTGGGCCTACTGGCTTGGAGCGGGCAGTGCTCCCCAGGCGGATGACGGTTTCATGCTCGATCACGACCTCGCCGACTGGGATCCGGTGACGCTGCTCCGGCGCCTCATACAAGGGCTGGACGAGGCGCCAACCTACGTAGAGCTATACGCACATTCCCTCTGGGCCCTCTTCCATGCGTTCCCATGGTTGCCTCAAGCAGCACCATCCCTTGGCCTAGCCCTCAGAGTTCACACCGAGCGGATCCTTGACGAGGGAGGTATCTCTCCAAGGGCTCGACAGGAGTTGGGGATGGTGACATACCTTCTACGCGAGAACCCCAACTGACAATCGGAGGGCACCATATGACGGACGACATGGCCCACGCCGACGGCACGGCCGGCTTCCTGTTGGAAATGGGAATGCTGAAGCGGGCCAAGAGGTCTGGATGGTGGATCGCTGGAGTGAAGGATCCGGAGTCGATCGCAGAGCATTCGTTCCGGGTGGGAATCGTTGGTTCGGTGCTGGCGATGATGGAGGGTGCCGACCCCGCCAAGGTGGCTCTCATGTGCCTATTCCACGACACCCAGGAGACCCGAGTCGGGGACATCCCGCACATCGGGCGCCGGTACTTGAGCGCGGCTTCGAACGAGAAGGTAACCACGGACCAGGTCTCTGCCGCGCATCCTGCCGTGAGGGCCGGTGTCGGGCACATCGTGAGGGAGTATGAGAACGGCACAAGCCTGGAGGTTCTCTGCGCCCGTGATGCCGACAAATTGGAATGCCTCATCCAGGCTGTGGAGTACCGAGAACAGGGTTACCAGAACGTTCAAAACTGGATCGATACCAGCCGTTCTAGGCTCAAGACGGCTTCAGCTCAGTCCCTTGCTGAAGCGGCCTTGCAAATGACCTCGGTGCAGTGGCAGGAAACGTATCTTCCCTGAGTGGACCAGGAAGCATGAAATAGGAATCCCTGACCCGCAGCACCCCATTCCCCCTTTCAGGACCCCCTCTTTCGGGAGGGGGTCCTAACTTGTTTCCATCAGGGCGACCCTTTTATTAAGAAACTCAAGGACGTGACCGACGACGACCTTGACGTCCTGTACCGCAGGCTAGAAACGGTGCCGCACCCGAGTAAGGGGGGGTAAGCCCTTGGGTGCCAAGTCGGTTCGGCACGTTCACAACATCTTGTCGGGCGCGTTTCAGGCTGCGGTGGCGAAGAAGCTGATCCCGGCTAATCCGGCGGCCACCGCCAAGCCGCCCACTGTCCGGCAGATCAAGGCACAGCAGCGCAAGTTCGTGACGCTCGACGACGCGGGTACCACCCGCTTTCTTGAGGACATCTGGAGACCGTGCGGACGACGCGGCTGCGGCCCGCTGCATCACTGCACGCGCGATGCACCGCTGTGGACGACCTACACCGCGACGGGGGTCCGCCGCAGTGAGGCCCTGGGCATGATGTGGGACCTCATCCACTGGGAGGACTGTGCGATCGAGCTGGAGTGGGTCGTCGTCGAGGTTGGCCACAAGAGCGTCCTTCGGCGCCTCACCAAGGATGGGGATGACAATGCCATCATCTACGTCGATCCGGCGCTGATGGGCGTGCTCAAAGTACAGCGGGAGCGCCAGCAGGAATGGAAGGAGCGGCTCGGCTCGCGCTGGGTCGAACGCGGTCTCGTCTTTGCCCGCGACGGATACAGGCTCCATGACGCCGGGCTCAGGCCGGGAGATCCGCAGGATGCCGGTCAGGTCAGTGCCCGCTGGCGTAAGGCCCGCACTCGGCTGGATCTCCCGGAGAGGTTCCGTGTTCACGACTGGCGGCACAGTAAGGTCACGAACGACCTGGAAGCCGGAGAGAACCCCGTCGAGGTCTCCGCGAATGTCCGGCACCATTCGCCGGGCTACACCATGGCCCAGTACGGTAAGCGCCGGGTCGAAGGGGCCCGCAAGTCGGCGTCCGGTACGGCTCAGCGCATTGGCCTGGGGAACATCGAGCCACCTGGCCGCGTTGGTCACGCCGCTGGTCACGCTGGCGGGTAGCAGCCCGCATAGCCCCAGTTCAGGGCATGGAAGTAACGGACGACGGCCGGGACCGCCACCCCCCACAGGAGAGGTCACGGCCGTCATCCAAGTGCGGACCCTGGTGGGGTACGCACTTCCTTCAGCGCCGGACGCCCGGATTTCGTCACACCGAGCGTTGCACAGGGGTTCGCCCCGGGGCGTCGGCTCGTCTGGACGCGGCGGGGTCACTGCCCGTAACGTGCGGGTCCGCTGTGCCGGGGTTCTCTGGGGGTTCGAAAAGATGTATCCGTGCGGTAACTGCCGTGCCGCCGCCGTGGGTCAGGACGGCCGCTGTGCCGTATGCGGTGCCCAGGGGCAGCCGCCGCTGCCCCCGGCGCCGCCGATGGCCGGGGTGGATCTGCGCCGGGGCGTACGGGTCGCGTTGAATGTGCTGTTGACCCTGACTCTGCTGGCGCTGCTGCTGCTGGCCGTGGCGCGCTTCCAACAGCGCGGTGCGATCACGGCCGTTCTCGACGAGAGCCAGGGCGCCGCCAAGCGGGCCACCGACGCCGACGCCCTGTTCGATGTGGCCTATCTGGCGTTCGGTGTGCTGCAACTCGCGACGGCCGCGCTGTGGGTGGTCTGGTTCCGGGACGTCCGGCTCAATGCCGAGGTGTTCGCGCCCGGCAGGCACCGCTTCGGCAGCGGCTGGGCGGTGGGCTCCTGGTTCACGCCGGTGGTCGGCTACTGGTTTCCCAAGCAGATCGCCAATGACATCTACCGGGCCAGTGCCCCCGGCGGGCCGCAGCGCGCCCCCAGGGGACTGCTGAACTCCTGGTGGGTGATGTACCTGGTGGGGTATCTGGCCAGCACCTCGCTGAATGTGGTCTATGTGGTGTTCGACGCGATGATGCGCGATGACGTCGACCACGACAACTTCGACAACTGGCACCGCTATGCGCGGTGGATGAGGACCTTCGCCGGTCTGAGCGCCTTCGGCTTTCTGCTGTACGCGGTCGCCGGGGTGCTCGCTCTGCTGGTCATCCGGCAGTTGACCAGCATGCAGCAGCAGCGTGCGCTGGCCGGGCCGCCGTTGCCGCCGCCGCTGCCCCCGCCGGTGCCCTATGGTCTCGCCCCGGGGTATCCGCCCGCCTATGGCTACGGATATGGTCCGAACACCCAACAATCGAACCCATATCGCAATGGTCCTACGGGTTACTGAGCCAAGAGTTCTGCAAGTGGTGCAGGATGTGTGTGTGCAGGGGGATGACGCTGAGCTGACCGTCGCGGTGCGCGCGGCACAGGGCGGGAACGAGACGGCCTTTCGCACCGTCTACCGGTCCGTACAACCCCGCCTGCTCGGATATGTGCGCACGCTCGTCGGTGACACCGACGCGGAGGACGTGACCTCCGAGGCATGGCTCCAAATAGCCCGTGACCTGGGCCGGTTCACCGGGGACGCCGACCGGTTCCGCGGCTGGGCCGCCAGGATCGCCCGCAACCGCGCGCTCGACCACATACGGATGCGCGGCCGGCGCCCGGCCATCGGCGGAGACGACAGCGAACTCGCCGGCCGGGCCGGGAACGCCGACACCGCGGGGGAGGCCCTGGAGGCCCTGGGCACCGGGCGCGCCCTCGCCCTCATCGCCCAACTCCCGCAGGACCAGGCCGAGGCCGTGGTGCTGCGGGTGGTCGTCGGCCTCGACGCCAGGACCGCCGCCACGGTGCTGGGCAAACGGCCCGGCGCCGTGCGCACCGCCGCCCACCGTGGCCTGCGGAGGCTGGCCGAGCTGATGACGGCGGCCACCGAGGCGACGGCGGTGCGGGGACTCAGGGCACAGGACGCCATCCCCGCGCAGCGGCGGTCACCCAGCGAAGTGCCGGTTTCTCGTGGTGTGACGCAATTGCCTGCGCGGACGCAGAAGGACATGTGATGGCGGACGACCATGAGCACGGCTGGTTGGATGAAGGCGCCGCCGAGCGGCTGCGGTTGGATTCGACGCTGATGGCACTCCGGACCCTCGCGTACCAGGAGTCCGCCCCCGGCACAGCCCTACCCGGAGAAACACCTCTACCCGGAGAAGCACCTCTACCTGGTGAAGAAGCGGCACTGGCCGCCTTTCGCGCCGCACGTTCCGAACGGTCGGTACGAAATGAGCGCATGGGCGGCACCGCACCGGCCGCCCGGGAGAACGACCGGAAACCGGAAATACGCACCGCCCCCACACCTCACACACCCCGCGCCCCCCGTGCACCACGCGGCAGTGCACTGCGCCGCCCCGCCAGGGCGGCACTGGTGCTGGCGGTCGTCGGCTGTGCGCTGAGCGGTGTCGCGGTCGCCGCCGGTGTGGTCGCACTGCCCACCCCCTTCGGCGGCGCCGACCGGCGGCCGACGGCCGCCTCCAACGTCCCCAACTCACCCGGACCCGGCCCGCATACCGCCGGCCCCGGCCTCCGGGACGATCCCGGCGGCACCTCGGGCCGGGCCGACGACGCCCCGCGCCCCCGGCCGGGCGCGTCCGGCACCGACCGGCGCGGCCCGTCCGCCGGCCCCGACGCCGGCCCTTCGGTGTCCCCCGAGGACCGCGACGGCACACCGGACGAGGGCGGCGCCTCGCCCGAACCGGAGTCCAAGCGCACCAAGCTGCCCCGTGCCCGGGCCATCGAGATCTGCCGGCGCTACCTCGCCGAGGACTCCCGGGAGGAGGACGAGAGCGCGCTGCGCACCCTGGAGCGCACCATCGGCGGAGCCGCCGAGGCCCGCGCCTACTGCGAGGACCTCCTGCGCGACTACGGCAACGGCTCCGACGGGGACACCACCGGGGACGACGGGGAACAGGGCGGTACGGGAGACGACGGGGACGGCACGGACGACACCGAGGGCGATCACCCGGCCCCGCACAGCCATGGCCCCTGGCAGCCTCCCGCCCCGCCGCGCAACCAGAGCCGGGGCCGGACCCCCGCACCGCACTCCGCATCGGATCCGAGTGTGACGTTTTCCTCCGGGCTGACGCTGTAGGAAGTGGGCCGACTGGTCATCGGCCGCGCATGAGCCGCTGTTCCCCCCATACCGCCGGCTCTGCGCAACGGCGCGGGCGGGGCGAATCCCCCGGCCCTGCCCGCGCTCCGTGCCGCTTCCCCGAGACCGCTTGGGCCGCCCAGGGTGGCCTGCGCGTCTCCTGACACGCCCGCCCGCCCGCCGCTAAGGTCCCTGCACTGGACTGCCGGTCGGCGGGAGGCGCGAACCCATGACACACGACCCGGAAACCACCCGGACCACCGAGTCCGGATTCCCCATCCGGCCCGTCTACGGCCCCGGGGCACTCGCCCACTGGGACCCGGACGACAAGCTCGGCGAACCCGGCTGCTACCCCTTCACCCGGGGCGTCCACCCCACGATGTACACCGGCCGCCCCTGGACCATGCGCCAGTACGCCGGCTTCGGCACCGCCGCCGAGTCCAACGCCCGCTACCGCCAGCTCATCGAGCACGGCACCCACGGCCTGTCCGTCGCCTTCGACCTGCCCACCCAGATGGGATACGACTCCGACGCGCCCCTCGCCCACGACGAGGTCGGCAAGGTCGGCGTCGCCATCGACTCCCTCGAGGACATGCGGGTGCTCTTCGACGGCATCCCCCTCGACCGGGTCTCCACCTCGATGACCATCAACGCCCCCGCCGCGCTCCTGCTGCTGCTCTACCAGCTGGTCGGCGAGGAACAGGGCGTCGACGCCCGGAAGTTGACGGGCACCATCCAGAACGACGTCCTCAAGGAGTACATCGCGCGCGGCACCTATATCTTCCCGCCCGCACCCACCCTCCGCCTGACCGCCGACATCCTCCGCTACTGCAGAACCGAACTCCCCCGGTGGAACACCATCTCGGTGTCCGGCTACCACATGGCCGAGGCGGGCGCCTCGCCGGCGCAGGAGATCGCCTTCACACTGTCCAACGGCATCGAGTATGTACGCACGGCCATGGCCGCCGGCCTGGATGTCGACGACATCGCCCCACGGCTGTCGTTCTTCTTCGTCTCCCGCACCACCATCCTCGAGGAAGTCGCCAAGTTCCGGGCCGCGCGCCGGATGTGGGCCCGGGTGATGCGCGAGGACTTCGGAGCCCGCAACCCCAAGTCGCAGATGCTCCGCTTCCACACCCAGACGGCGGGCGTCCAGCTCACCGCGCAGCAGCCCGAGGTGAACCTGGTGCGGGTCGCGGTGCAGGGACTGGCCGCCGTGCTCGGCGGCACCCAGTCCCTGCACACCAACTCCTATGACGAGGCCATCGCCCTGCCCACCGCCAAGGCCGCCCGCCTGGCGCTGCGCACCCAGCAGGTGCTCGCCCATGAGACCGATGTGACGGCGACGGTGGACCCCTTCGCCGGCTCCTATGTGGTGGAGTCCCTGACCGATGAACTCGAGGCCGCCGCCCTCGCCCTGATGACCCGGGTCGAGGACCAGGGCGGCGCCGTCGCCGCCATCGAACGCGGCTTCCAGAAGGGCGAGATCGAGCGCAATGCGTACCGCATCGCCCAGCAGACCGACAGCGGCGAGCGCGTGGTGGTCGGCGTCAACCGCTTCCGGCTGGACGAGGAGGAGCCCTATGAGCCGCTGCGGGTGGACCCCGCCATCGAGTCCCGGCAGCGGGAGCGCCTCGCCGCCCTGCGCGCCGGCCGGGACGGGCGCGCGGTCGAGGCGGCGCTGGGCGCCCTGCGGACGGCGGCGGGCGGTACGGACAACGTCCTGCTCCCGATGAAGGACGCCCTGCGCGCCCGGGCCACGGTGGGCGAGGTGTGCGGTGCGCTGCGCGAGGTGTGGGGCTCCCATGTCCCCACCGAGACCTTCTGACGGGTCAGGCTGACGGGTCAGGGGGTGTCAGTCGAAGGGGCGGTGCAGCACCCGGTCCTCGCCGAATCCCGAATCCGCGAGGAAGTCCTCGAGCATCTCGCGCGGTTCCCGCTCACCGATCGCGGTCAGGGCGTAGCCCTGGTTCGGCGAGTTCTCCACCTCCTTGACCAGGGCGGCCAGCATTCCGCTGTCGAGCCGGAAGGCGAAGGTGTACCAGGGCCCGAGGTCGTCCTCCGACAGGTCATGAGGGCCCCACCGGGATTCCGCGGCCTGCGTGGTGATGTCGATGAGAGCCACATACTTCTGTGGCTTTCCCTGGAAACTGGAGACGTCGATCCTGCGCATGCCTACCTGACCTTTGTGACGAAGACGGGGATCCGGGCGAATTCCTCCCCGTTGACCATATGGCTCTGCACACCCGGGTCGGTGCCGACTTCCCAGGCGACATATCCGGGCTGCGTTCTGCCCTCGGGCTTGGGCACGCTGGATGTGTAGAACTCAAAGCTGCCGGGTCTGGCGTTCTCCGGCATGGGGCCCCGGTGCGCCTGGACCATCGGTTCGCCTCCCCATCTCGATTCCCGGCCCCACAACTCGCCCGATTCGACGACCATTTGGGTGACCTCCGGAGTCTGGGTCCGGGAGGAGAGCCGGTGGTACGGGCCATAGAGCTCGGCGGGTTCACCGATGCCGGGCGGGCCCGCCTCCAGCATGCGGGGCGGCTGGGCCGTCTCCGGTACCGCGGCGCCCGCCTCCGGCCGGTCGCCCCGGTTGAACATGCCCTTCAGCCGGCCGAGGAGCGAGGGTTTGCACGGCGCCAGACCGAGCGGGTCGGCCCAGAGGTGTGGATTGTGCACATAGGCGGCCGGGTTGGGCGCCGGGGCGAGGCCCAGCGGGTCGGGAGTGAGGTAGCGGGCGGTCTCGGGGTCGTAGTGGCGGTAGAGGTTGTAGTGAAGGCCGGTCTCGGGGTCGAAGTACTGGCCCGGGAAGCGGAGCGGGGTGTAGGCGGTGCTGTCGGCGGACCAGGCCGTGGTGCCCCAGAGGGTGGTGCGGGTGCGCCAGGCCGTGCCGCCGTCCTCGTCGACGAGCTCGCTCGGGGTGCCGATGAGGTCGGTGACCATGGCGAAGAAGCGCTGGTCCACGTCCTGTTGGGGCGCCTGGGCGGCCGATATCCGTTCGGTTTGCGCGATGGGCTGTGGGCCGTAGTGGTCCCAGGTGAGGGTGACGGCGTTGGGGAGGCCGGTGGCGGTGCTGGTCTGCTCGGCGAGGGTGAGGCCGTCCCAGGTGAAGTCCACCTGCTCCGCGATCTCGCCGGTGGCGGTGAGGCGTTGTTTGGCCATGCGGCGGCCGAGGGGGTCATAGCGGTAGTGCCAGCGGGTGCCGTCGGGGGTGGTGACGTCGGTGAGGCGGTCTTCGGCGTCCCAGGTATAGCGCCAGGTGTCGGGTTTGCGGGAGAGGCGGGTCTTCCGGCGGAGGACGATGCGGCCCTGGGCGTCGTGTTCATAGCGGACGGCACCGGCCCGGGTGATGCGGGTGCCGTGGTAGGAGCGGGGACCCTGGGCTTCGGCGCCGGAGTGGGTGGCGGGCCAGTCGGCCGCCGTCTGGTTGCCCGCCGGGTCATAGGCGTAACGCTCCGTCCAGCCAGGGGCATTGACCGCGGTGACCCGGCCCGCCGCGTCCAGCTCGAAGGTGCGGCTGCCGGTGTGCTGGTCGGTGATGCCGGTGAGGTGGCCGTCCGGCCGGTAGGCATAACTGCGGTGCTGCAGCCGGGTGGCGGCCGTCAGGGACTGGACGGTGAGCTGTCCTGCCGCGTCCCACTCATGGCCGAGGGTGATGCCCCGGCCGAAGTGGCGGGCGATCTCGCGGCCCGCGGCATCGTGTTCGAGGCCGAAGCGATGACCGGAGGCGGTGATGGAGGCGGGACGTCCCGCCGCGTCATAGGCCCAGGAGCTGGTGGCTCCGCTGGGAGTGATGCGACGGGTGCGGCGGCCGAGTTCGTCATAGGCGAAGGTGATGGTGCGGCCGTCGACGGTCTCGGACTTGATGCGGCCCAGGCGGTCGCGGCGGCGGATGAGGGACGTCTCCGGATCCGACGCCTCCTGGAGGTGCCCCGCCACGTCATAGGCGTAGGTGGTGGTGCGGCCGTCGACGCTCTTGGCCACCAGGCGGCCCAGCTCGTCGTGCCGGTAACCGACGGTCTCGCCCAGCGCGTTGGTGCGCGTGACCAGGCGCCCCGCCGCGTCATGGCCATAGGTCAGGGTGCGGCCGTCGAAGTCCGTCTCGGCGATGATGCGGCCGGCCGGATCGTACTCGTACGACCAGGTCAGGCCCTGGGAGTTGGTGACCTCGGTGAGCCGGAGGGCCGGGTCATGGGTGAATTCATGGCGCGCGCCGTCCGGGTCGGTCCGGGCCGTGAGCAGGTCGAAGTGGGTGTATTCATAGGTCGTGACGGCGCCCAGGGCATCCGTGTGCGAGGTGCAGTTGCCCTCCCCGTCATAGGTCCAGGACTGTGCCGCGCCATCGGGGCCCAGCCGGCGGGCGAGTTGGCCCTCGGTGGTCCAGGACAGCCGGGTGGTGGCGCCCAGCGGATCGGTGATGGCCGTGATGCGGCCGAAGGCGTCCCGGCGGTAGCGGGTCGTCCCGCCCAGCGGGTCGGTGATCTCGACCGGAAGCCCCGCCGCGTCGCAGCGCACTGTGGTGGTGTTGCCCAGGGCGTCGGTGACCGAGGCCGGGTGGCCCAGCGCGTCATGGGTGTAGCGGGTGGTGGCACCGGAGGGGTCGGTGAGCGAGGTGCGGTTTCCGGCCGCGTCGAAGGTCTGCTCCCAGCCGGTGCCATCGGGTTGGGTGGCCGATTCCGGCAGGCCGAGGTCGTTGTAGGTGGCCGTGGACTCCCGGCCGTCGGGGCGGACCACGGCCACCAGCCGGCCATGGTCGTCGTAGCGGAAGCCCGTGGTGTGGCCCAGGGGGTCGGTCCGGGACAACAGCCGGTTGAAACGGCCCCATTGGAAGCGGGTCACCGCGCCCGTCGGGTCGTGCTCGGCCACCACCCGCAGCGCGTCGTCGATCACATACCGGGAGAGGTGGCCCAGCGAGTCGGTGAGGGTGGTGACCCGCAGGCCGGTTTCCGGGTCCGTGCCGTCGTAGGCGAAGCGGGACCGCAGATGCCCGCCGGAGCCGGACTGTGCCACACAGCGGTCCCGGTCGTCGTAGACATAGTCGAAGCCACTGCCGTTGCGGTCGGTCCAGGAGGTGATGCGGCCGTGCTCGTCATAGCCGAACCGCAGGGGCTGCCCCGAGGAGTTGACGATCTCGGTGAGGTTGCCATCGGTGTAGCCGTAGCGGATCAGCTCCGCATCCGTGCCCTCGGCATGCGCCCCGGCCAGGTGGAGCGCGGTGATCCGGCCCGCGTCGGTGGTGATGCGGATATGGCGGCCCGCGTCATGGACGATGTCCGTCGGGGTGCCGTCGGGGGCGTAGCCGAAGGTGATGCGGTGGCCGTTGTGGTCGGTCAGCTCCGCCAGCAGGGCGAGCCCTTCGTCATACGGCCGGAACCGCCAGGTGCGGCGGCCATCGGGGTCGCTCAGTGTGTAGCTGCCGTCCGGGGTGCGCTCCAGCGGCCGGCGGCGGCCGTTGACGGGCAGGGTGGGCAGGCCGGGAGCGGGATGCGGGTAGGCCAGCAGGACGCCGTCCTCCCCGATGTGGACGACGCCCTCGGCGTCGATCTCCAGGCGCTGGTCGGCGGTGCTAGCCCAGGCCGGGCCGAACCAGCGTCCGGCGCGGTAGGAGGATTCGAAGTGCCGGGAGAAGACCAGCGGCAGCGCACCGGGCAGCACCACATCCGTCTGCGGCAGGAGCATCCGGCCGGTCGCGATGTCGACCGGGTCCTCCAGACAGACCTTGGTGCTGTTGTCACGGGCGAGGTCCTGGGGGCTCCTGTTGAGGCTCGCCCGGGCCGCTCCGCTCTCCGCGGCCTCCTCGGCGCCGCGCTTGGCGCCGATCGCCACTCGCTCGCCCATCGTGGCCGCGGTGCTGCCACCGCTCGTGACCAGGGCCGTCAGCAGATTGCCGGTGAGGCGGCCGGCGGCCTCGGAGGGGTCGGAGCCCCAGCCGGTGCCGAGCACGGCGGCGGGCAGCCGTTCGGGGTGGGAGGCCAAGGAGAGGAGGCCCGCGGCGGTGTTGGAGACGCCGTTCAGATACTCGGCGGGGTGGGTGATGTTGTAGGTGTCATAGGGGTTGAGGGTGCGGGCGAATTTCACCAGATCGGTTCCGGAGCGGACGATGCCGCCGCCGAAGTGCAGCAGCTCGATCGAGCCACCGTCGACGATGTCCTTGGCGTCGCCCTCCATCCGGTTGTGGAAGGCGGGCTTCTTCGGGGCGTGCGCAACGGCCTTGGCGATCTTCTCCGTTGCCTCGCCCGCCACCGTATTGCGCTGCTTGCGCGCCTCGGAGAGGAGGCGCTGGGCCTCCTTGACGTCCGCCAGCCCGGGATCCTCGAACGTGCCCGGTCGCGGTCCGGGGTCCTCTCCCTTGTGGAGCTTGGCGTTATAGGCGTCGGCCTTGGCGTTGTACTCGTCCGCGGCCTTCTTGGAGGCGGCCTTGCCCTTCTTGTAGAGCCGGATGGCCTCCTCGGCCTGGCCCTGGGCCCAGGTGACGGTGTGCGCATAGGACTCCAGGACCACCGCGGCCGATTCACAGGCGTCGGCGGCCCGGGCCCATTTCGCCGGTTCCGGGGCGAACTTGGCGGTGAAGGCCCGTGAACCCTCGCCCTTCCAGTCCGTGGCATGGACCTTCTGCAGGCCCGAGTGGGCGGTGTCAAAGGAGCTGTGCAGGCCGCGCAGGCTCTTGACCACGGAGTCGATCCGCTTGACGTCCCCATGGACCAACTCCTTGGGGTCGTCGGTGTGCCCCAGCTGCTGCTCGCCGACCGCCGCGCCCAGATCCGAGGCGGCCTCGTCGCCCCAGTGCTCGACCTTGCGCGCCAAGTGGTGGGCGCCGACCGCGTCCAGGCCCTCGCCGATGTGGTCGGTGCTCCACTCGACCGCCTCGCCAAGCTTCTTCTTGCCCTGGTCGAACTTCTTTTCGGTCCAGTCGCCGGCCTTGTCCAGCCAGTCGAATGCGCCCATCAGCCGTTGCCCTCGATCTTCCGGCCGGCCCGGATCGCCACGCCCATGGGGGTCGGACCGCCCGTGGTCAGGCTGTCCTTGAGGTCCTCACCGGTCCTGGACCACACCTGCCGGGCGTTCTCACCGGTGTGCCGGAAGGACTCGGCGCTGTAGTCCGCGTCGCGGACCTGGGTGTACGGGTTGTCGGCCAGCACTTCGCGCAGGGATTTGCCCTCGACCTGCTGCTCGGTCAGATGGGGATTGCCCATCGCGGCATTGACGGTCACCTTGAGGGTGTCCTTCACATACTGGTCGCCCTCGTGGTAATAACCGGCGGCCAGGCCGACCCGCTTGGCGAACTCGCTGCCGTCGTGGATGAGGGCCCGTACGCCCCATTCCCAGCGGTCGCAGAAGTCCTTGAAGGCCGAGGTCAGACCCTCGTGACCGGATTCCAGGCCGGATAGCGCGAGTTCGGAGAAGCCCCGGCCGACCGCCGCCTCGCCGGCCGAGCCCAGTCCCTTCAACTCGCCTATCGCGCCATTGATTCCCTTGGCCACGGTGTTCAGGGCCTCCTGGCCCGCCTTGAGGCCGTCCTCGCCCCCGCTCATGTGAACTCTCCGGCCATTGGCGGTGGATTGACGGATTCCGGATAGGCAGCGGAAACCTCATCTGTCACTGGCAACACATTCGCCTCCCCTGTCACGCTGAAGGCAGCGTAGCGAACCGATGTTTCCTCCCACTTGGTCATTTTCCGCGTGGATGGGCAACTCACGTACTATTGACCTGTGTTCGAGTCGGCGAAGGGGGAGCTCGTGACGGGGTTCATAGCCGGTGAGGTCGGCAGGCTCGACGGACTGGCTGCCCAGGTGCGGGCGCTGGCCGAGGGGCAGGTGACATCCCGGGAGCTGGTGGAGCGTTCGCTGGAGCGGATCGAGCGGACCCAGCCCACCCTGAACGCCTTCCGGCGGGTGCGGGCCGGGGCCGCCCTGGCCGAAGCGGCCGAGGCCGACCGGCGGTTGGCGGCCGGGGAACGGGCCGCGCTGCTCGGGGTGCCGGTGGCGGTCAAGGACGACCGGGACGTGGCGGGGGAGCCGACCGGGTTCGGGTGCCCGGGGGACTTTCCACCGCAGCGGGCCGACAGCGAGTCCGTGCGCAGGCTGCGGGCCGCCGGTGCGGTGATCGTCGGGAAGACCAACACCCCCGAGCTGGGGCAGTGGCCGGTGACGGAGGGCCCCGGGTTCGGGGTGACGCGCAACCCCTGGAACCCGGCGCATACGCCCGGTGGTTCCTCGGGCGGGGCCGCGGCGGCCGTCGCGGCCGGACTGGTGCCGGTGGCGCTGGGGTCGGACGGGGCCGGGTCGGTGCGCATTCCGTCCGCCTGGACGCATCTGGTGGGGATCAAACCACAGCGCGGACGGATCTCGAGCTGGCCGGAACGGGAGGCGTTCCGGGGGCTGACCTGCGACGGGCCGCTGGCTCGTACGGTCGGTGACGCGGCGCTGCTGCTGGCGGCGGCGAGCGGATCGCATCCCGGGGATCTGCACCGGCCGCCCGCGGTGGACCTGTTGGGGGCGGTGGGCCGGGAGCCGCGACGGCTGCGGATCGCGCTGTCCTTCAAGCCCGCCTTCGCCGCGGTGCGGCACCGGCTGGACCCGGAGGTGCGGGCGGCCACCGTGCGGATGGCGGAACGGCTGGAGGCGCTGGGCCACGAAGTGGTGCCGGAGGATCCGCGCTATGGGCAGGTGGGGCTGACCTTTGTACCCCGCTCGATGTCCGGGGTGCGGGAGTGGGCAGGGCGGGTGCCCGACCGGACGCTGCTGGACCCGCGTACGCGCGTCAACGCGCTGGGCGGGCTGCTGTTGGGGGGCGGGGTGCTGAGGGCGGCGCGGGCGGCCGAGGGGTTGTTGCGGCGGAGGGTGGGGGAGCTGTTCGGGCGGTTCGACCTGGTACTCACGCCGACCAATGCGGTGCCGCCGCTGCGGGCAGGGGCGTTGGACGGGCTGTCCAGCGGGGCCACCAACTCGCGGATGATCACGGCCTGTCCCTATGCCTGGCCGTGGAATGTGCTGGGCTGGCCCGCGATGAGCGTGCCCGCGGGGTTCACCGACGGGGGGCTGCCGTTGGGTGCGCAGTTGCTGGGTCCGGCCAACAGCGAGCCGCTGCTGATCTCACTGGGCTCGCAACTCGAAGCGGACCAGCGGTGGTTCGAGCGGTGGCCGGAGGGCTTTCCCGGCTGAGGCCGGGCGGCCCGGCCCGGCGGGGGCCGACTACGGGGCCAGGATGTCCAGTTCGGCCATCGCGCCGGTGGCGATCTCGCGGGTCAGGGACTCGGCGCGGGCGGCGTCCCGTTCGCGTACCGCCTCGGCCACCTGGACGTGCAGGGTGACGGAGGCCGGGTCGGGGTCGGTGAACATGACCTGGTGCCGGGTGCGGCCGGTGAGAACCTCGGCGACGACATCGCCGAGGCGGGCGAACATCTCATTGCCGCCGGCCCGCAGGACCACGCGGTGGAAGGCGATGTCGTGCCGCAGATAGGCGTCCAGCTGCCGGCCGCGTGAGGTGGCGACCAAGCCCAGGGCGTGCCCGGTGAGCTCGGCGCACTGCCCGGGAGTGGCGTGCAGGGCGGCGAGACCGGCCGCGATGGGTTCCACGGCCAGCCGCAGCACGCTCAGCGAGCGCAGCTGACGGGGGCGGTCGGCGCCCGCCAGGCGCCAGCGGATGACGCGCGGGTCATAGACGTTCCACTCCTCGGTGGGGAGCACCGTCACGCCGACCCGGCGCCGGGAGGCGACCAGATGCATGGACTCCAGAACGCGTATCACCTCGCGGATGACCGTGCGGGAGACCTGGAAGCGCTGTTCCAGCTCATCGGTGCGCAGCACGCTGCCCGGGGGGTATTCGCCGACGGTGATCGCGGGCCCCAGGGACTCCAGCACGCGGGCGTGCGGTCCCTGCCCTTGGTTGTCCATGGGAACAGCCTAAGAGCCTAAGGGGCGCCCGGCGAGCAATTAAGTATGACATTTAAATCACAGGGACTTGTGTACGTCGTACTCAACGGGTTTCAGTGTGGCGCGGGTTGGCCGACGTCACCGGAGACAGCGAGGTACCTCATGCACACCCACCCTGTCATCGTGGTCATGGGCGTCGCGGGCACGGGCAAGACCACGGTCGGCCCGCTGGTGGCCGCCGCGCTGGGGGTTCCCTGTGCCGAGGGCGACGACTTCCATCCGCCCGCCAGCATCGCCAAGATGTCGGCCGGCCGGCCGCTGGACGACGCCGACCGGGCTCCCTGGCTCGATGCCATCGGGGACTGGGCGCGGGCGCGCGCGGGGCGGGGGGGAGTGGTCAGCTGCTCCGCGCTCAAGCGGGCGTACCGCGACCGGTTGCGCCGGGTCGCGCCCGGTGTCGTCTTTCTCCACCTCACCGGCGACCGGGAGTTGATCGCCGGAAGGCTGGCGGCCCGCAAGGGCCACTTCATGACCACCAGGCTCCTGGACTCCCAGTTCGCGACCCTGGAACCGCTCGAGGCCGACGAGGCGGGCATCACCGTGGATGTCACCCCCGAGGCGGCCGTCATCGCCGAGCGGGCGACCGCCGCACTGCGGCAGCTCTGACCGCAACCTCTGCCACCCCGAGGAAGCCCAATTGAGCACTCTCAGCGTCGAGATGCCGGCCGCGGCCGCCACCGGACCGATCACTTCGGCGGGTCACGCACAGCTGGGTATCGCCGTACTCGTCGGCATCGCCATCATCGTCCTCCTCATCACTCGCTTTAAGCTGCATGCCTTTCTGTCGCTGACCCTGGGGTCACTGGTGCTCGGCGCGGTCGCCGGAGCGCCGGTGGACAAGGTCATCGCCGGCTTCACCGCGGGACTCGGCTCCACCGTCGCCGGGGTCGGGGTGCTGATCGTGCTCGGCTCGATACTCGGCAGGCTGCTGGCCGACTCGGGCGGTGCCGATCAGATCGTGGACACCATCCTGGCCAAGGCGTCCGCCCGGTCGATGCCCTGGGCGATGGTGCTGATCGCGGGCGTCGTCGGGCTGCCGTTGTTCTTCGAGGTCGGGATCGTGCTGCTGATTCCGGTGGTGCTGCTGGTCGCCAAGCGGGGCAACCAGTCGCTGATGCGGATCGGCATTCCGGCACTGGCCGGGCTGTCCGTGATGCACGGCCTGGTGCCGCCGCACCCGGGGCCGCTGGCCGCCATTGACGCCATCGGCGCCGACCTCGGGGTGACGCTCGCGCTCGGCGTGCTGGTCGCGGTGCCCACGGCGATCGTCGCGGGTCCGCTGCTCTCCCGGGTCGCCGCGCGCTGGGTCGATGTCGCCCCGCCCGAGGGGCTGACCCCCCAGCGCCCCTCGGAGGAGCCGGCCCGGCGGCCGGGCTTTGCGGCCACGGTGTGCACGGTGCTGCTGCCGGTGGTGCTGATGCTGGTCAAGGCGCTGGTGGAGATCGTGGCGGACGATCCCAAGGACCACCTTCAGCGGGTCACCGATGTCATGGGCTCTCCTCTCATCGCACTGCTGGCCGCCGTGCTGGTCGGCATGTTCACCCTGGGCCGGGCCGCGGGCTTCGGCCGGGACCGGTTGTCCTCGACGGTGGAGAAGTCGCTGCTGCCGATCGCCGGGATCCTGCTGATCGTCGGCGCGGGCGGCGGATTCAAGCAGACGCTGATCGATGTGGGCGTGGGCCGGATGATCCTCGACTTCTCCAAGGACTGGTCGGTCTCCGCGCTGCTGCTGGCCTGGCTGATCGCCGTGGGAATCCGGCTGGCCACCGGGTCCGCGACGGTGGCCACCATCTCCGCCGCCGGACTGGTCGCCCCGCTCGCGGCGGATATGAGCAGCACGCATGCGGCGTTGCTGGTGCTGGCCGTCGGGGCCGGGTCGTTGTTCTTCAGCCACGTCAACGACGCGGGATTCTGGATGGTGAAGGAGTACTTCGGGATGAACGTCGGTCAGACGATCAAGACCTGGTCGCTGATGGAGACGGTCATCTCGGTGGTGGGGCTGGGGTTTGTGATGCTGCTGTCGGTGGTGGTGTAGATAGAGGTCACCGGCTCCCGGCGAGTGACCTGCGCAGCAACGGCGTCAGCCGCCGCTCCACGCACACCTGGATCAGCCACGCCAGCAGCAGCATCAGCGCGATCGTCAGCGCGAAGGTCCCGTACGACGGAATGCCCAGCTTCCGGTGCAGCACCCCGATGGTCACCCACCCCAGGTGCTCGTGCACCAGGTAGAAGGGGTAGGTCAGCGCGCCCGCCAGCGGCAGCCAACGCCAGTTCGCCCAGCGGGCCTTGCCCAGTGCGATCGCGGCCACGGCCGCGTAACCCACGGCGAGGACGGCGATGATGGCGTACTGGGAGCGGTAGGAGAAGTAGTGCGGGTTGGGCGGGTGCCACAGCCCCGCCACCGCGTAGTGCTGGCCCATCAGGAAGCTGATCGCCACGATGCCCCAGGACAGCGCGTCATGGCCGAACCGGTGGATCAGATACAGGCCGATGCCGCCGATGAAGAACGCGGAGTACTCCGGCATCACGATCACCCGCAGCGCCTCCAGGTGCGCGGCCGAGGTGATCGCGGTGGCCAGGGTCCATACCGCGCAGAAGAGCACCACCCGATGGCGGGTGGCGCCCGGCAGGACGACGAACAGCGCGAAGAGGGCGTAGAAGCGGAGCTCCGCCCAGAGCGTCCAGCACACTCCCAACACCCGCTGAGCGCCCACCGGTTGCTGGAGCATGGTCAGGTTGACCAGGGTGTCGCTGGGGGAGACGGTCTTGTAGGCCACCCAGGGCAGCGCGAAGACCAGGGTGACCAGCGCGATGGCCGTCCAGTACGCGGGGTAGAGGCGGGCGGCGCGGGAGGCGAAGAAGGAGCGCAGGGGGCGCCCCCAGCCGCTCATGCAGATGACGAAGCCGCTGATGATGAAGAAGATCTCGACGCCCAGGCAGCCATAGGCGAACGCGCCGGAGAGGCTGGGGAATTCATGCCGGGGTGAGGAGCCCCAGGCCCGGCTGACCTCGCCGTCCCGCCCTCCGTAGTGGTAGAGGGCCACCATCAGCGCGGCGATCAGCCGCAGTCCGTCCAGGGCATACAGCCGGCCGCCGCCCCGGCCGCGCCCGCGGGGCGGGGCCGGGGGCTCGGGGGCGAGGGCGGCGCCGGTCAGGGTGGGGGCGGTCAAGAGGTCACCGTTGCCTTAGGGGTCGGTTGCCGCCTGGCCAGCCGTCGCTGCACCGCTCGGGCCCGGCGGGCCATCCTGCGCACGGCCGGATTGCGCGGCAGGAAGGCGAGTTGGGAGGGGAGGGCGCCCGGCAGCGCCAGGGCGGTGAGCCGGCGCCGTTTGAAGTAGCGCCGGGTGCGGGGCCCCAGGTGCGCGGCCAGATAGCGCTCCGCGGCCGGGCGCAGCCCGGGGTGGATCTGGGGTTGCATGGCGTAACCCACCGCGATCAGCAGGCCGTTGAGCTCGTCGGGACCATCGGCCGGGGGCGGCTCCGGGTCCTCCAGGGCGGGCAGCAGGGCGTCGGCCAGGGTGACCGGCACCCGGTTGCTGTTCTGGTACGGAGCGAGCCGCTCCAGCAGCAGTTCCGTGCCGGTGCGGGCGGTCGGCAGTCCGTAGCAGGTGTCCGCCGTGATGAGCGCGGTGGAGAAGCAGCCGACCACCAGGGCGGGTTGAAGCCGCTGGTAGACCACCTCGGCCAGGGCGGCGGTGGTCAGCACCGTCAGCCGTACGCCGAGCCGGTCCGCCTCCTCCTCCAGCAGCCGCGACCAGCGGGCCGGGGCGGTGGGGTGGGGCTTGAACACCAGCTCGCGGTGGCCCTGCCGGACCGCGCCGCGCAGCATGCGGACGTGCAGCCGCTCCTCCTCCTCGGGGGTGAGGATGCCCAGGGCCGAGAGGTACTGGCCCAGCAGCAGCGCTGCCCGCTCGGGCGCCGGAGGCAGCTCGGTGGCGTCGGCGAGTTCGGCCAGCACCTTGGCGAAGGCGTCGCCGGGTACGGTCTCGGGCCGCACCCCGAACTCGGCGAGCAGCAGCGGGCGCAGGCCCGGCACCAGGTCGAGGTGGAGCAGCCGGCGCACTCGGGTGCCCACCAGCGGGTCGAGCTTGTCGCGGGTGGGTCCGTAGCTCATCAGCCCGTCGGCGTAGACCTCCAGCGGTGCGTCGGGGAACAGCTGGGCCAGCGCGAGGGCCGGGTTGACCTGGATCGACTCGACGATGAGCTCGAGGTCGTCGGAGCCGAGGTCCCACAGCAGCCGCAGGTACCGCTCCCACAGCGGTGCGTCGTCCGGGCGGGGTGACCAGCCGCCGGGATGGAAGGGGCTGATGGTCTCGTTCCAGGACAGCACTCCGTCGAAGCGGGAGCGCAGCCGGTCGAAGCCGGGGGCCTGGTCGAGGGCGGGGGTGGTCTCCGGGGTGGCCGCGTTGTTGGCGATGAGCAGCAGCCGGCGTCCGGCGGGGGCGAACAGCCCGGCGTCCAGGGCGGCGGCGAGGGTGGCCGTGCCGTAGAGGGTCGAGGCCAGGAAGATCTGGGTGCGCGGTCGTTCGGTCATCGCACAGCCGCCCGCTGCCGGGCCGGGACGGGGCGGCGGCGCAGCCTGCGCAGCCGGGCGGCGCGGTCGTCGTCCATGGAATTCAGCGCGTCCTTGAGCAACTGCTTGGGCATCCGTTTCATTGCGGCGGCGCTCATCGAACGCAGCGTTCGGGCCACTTCGGGTTCGAATCGTTCGATGGAGCCAAGGTGGTGGGAAATGATGGCGCAATAGGTGCGCACGGCCTTGGGGAGCAGCCGGTCCGCGTCGACGTCCCGCGCGGTCTCCTCGATTACCTGGTCGAATGCGCGAATGAAATCGAGTTGCCGGACATCGCCGATCTGGGTGAGCGAGGAGGCGACGCCGCGCCGGTAGAACACGCCGAGCAGTCCGGTGACCGCGAAGGTGTGTGCCTCGCGGTGCAATCGCCAGATCCACGGCCGGTCCTCGGCGGTGCGCAGCCCGGGCCGGAAGTGCAGCAGGCCGTCGTCGAGCAGCCGCCGGTGGTAGATGCCGGCCCAGGCGTAGGCGTAGTCGACCGAGGTGGTGCGGTCCGCGGGCAGTATGGCCCCGCGCGGGTCGAGCACGGTGCCCCGGCGCCCCTGCGGCACCCGGTGGATCGTGCGGGCGCGGGCGGTGCACTGGACGTGGTCGGTGCGTACGAAGTCGACGCCCAGGGATTCGATCACGGACAGCAGCCGGGGGTAGTAGCCGGGGGCCAGCCAGTCGTCGCCGTCCAGGAAGGTGAGGTACTCCCCGCGGGCCGCGTCCAGCCCGGTGTTGCGGGCGGTGGCCAGGCCGCCGTTGTGCTCGTGCCGCACCAGCACCGCCCCCGGGAGTTCGCGCCCGGCGCGCTCCAGAATCCCGGGCGTCCCGTCGGTCGAACAATCGTCGACAAGAATGAATTCGAAATCCTTATGGGCGTTCGCACTCAGACTGCGCAGCGTGTCGGCTGCATAGGTCTGCACATTGAAGAACGGCACGATGACGGAGAGCTTGACCACTCGGGTGACGGTAGGTGACCACCCGGCATTCGTCCTGACCTCGGTCATAAGCGAAGGTGAACGAAGTGCGGCGAAATGATGAACCGCACCTGCGCGTCAACCACTTCGCCGACCGTCGATGTGCTGTTTACCGGCTGTTGAACTCGAGTTGGGCGGTGAAACGGAATCCATTCCTATTGTCTTCGGTGTGCCATCACGTACCGAATCCCCACCGCGGGTCGCCGTGCTCGCCGACTCCGACACCCGGTGGAAATGGGGAGCGCTCACCGCGCACCGGCTCGCCCCCGGTGCCCGGCTCGATGGCTTCCTGCTGAGAGGGCGGGCCACCCCGACCGTCCGCCAGCTCACCGAAGTCGGCGTGCCCGCCGATGCGTTGCGCGAGGTCACCGGCGCCGAGTTCGTCCAGGAGCTCGCCCACGGCCGGTACCGGATCGTCGTCCTCGCCTGTGTCGGCGGCGCCGTCCAGGCGATGCTGCACGGGCTCGCCCGGGCCTGGGAAACCACCCCCGCCCGCCCCGTGGTGGTCACCGGCTATGTGGGCGTGGTGTACGAAAAGCTGGCCGACGGGCTGCTGTTGCGCCATGGGGCCGATGTCGTCCTCGCCAACTCCCGGCATGACGCCGACCGGTTCCGGGCGGTGTACGCCGGAGTGGGCGCCCCGGCGGACAGCGTCACCGAGTGCGCCCTGCCCTTCCTCGGCGGCGTCCGCCACCAGCCGCGCCGGGCGGGCCCGTTCACCGTGGTGTTCGCCACCCAGCCGTCCGTCCCCGAGAGCCGCACGGACCGCCACTACCTGCTGGAACGCGCGGCCCGGCACGCCCGCCTGCACCCCGGCCGGGAAGTCCTGGTCAAGCTCCGCAGCAAACCCGGCGAGCACACCACCCATATCGAGGAACTCCCCTACCAGAAGTTCGCGGTGCGCCTCCCCGGCGGCCTGCCGCCCAACTGCCGTCTGGTGTACGGGCACATGGGGGAGCTGCTGGACCGCACCGACCTGCTGGTCACGGTCAGCTCCACGGCCGCCCTGGAGGCGCTGCACCGGTCCGTCCCCACCGCCGTCCTCACCGACCTCGGCATCCGCGAGCAGCTCGGCAACCACCACTTCCTGGGTTCCGGCTGCCTCGCCTCCTGGGACCAGCTGGACGCCGGGCACCTGCCCAAACCCGAACCGGAGTGGACCGCCCGCCAAGGCGTCGCCGGTGAAGGGCCGTATGAACGGGCCTTCGACACGGCCCGGCAACGCGTCACCGACCTCGCCGGGCTTCCTCGACTGCCGCCGCTCGCCCCGTACTACACCGCCGGGACCGCACCCGGATACCTCCCGGCCATCCTCGCCCGCCATGGCTTCGACCCCCAGGGGCACCCGCTGCCCGGCCGTGGTGCGCCCCCGCGCGAGGCGAGCGCCCTGCGCCGCGCCGCGCGCGGCGCACTGCGCGACGCGGCGCGCGGCGCATACCGCCATGGCGTTCAGCGGGTGGCGCCCGTCATTCGCCGGATGGGGGAGCTGTGACCCTGCAACTCACCGGAATCCAGGGGGAGTCCAGCCCCTTGGTGCTGGCCGTGATCCCCGCCCGGGGCGGCTCCAAGGGGGTGCCCGCCAAGAACCTCGCCCCCGTCGGCGGGGTGCCGCTGGTCGCCCGCGCCGTGCGCGCCTGCCGGGCGGCACGCCTGGTCACCGAGGTGGTGGTGTCCACCGACGACCCGGACATCGCGGCCGCCGCACGCACCGCGGGCGCGGTCGTGGTGCAGCGCCCCGGGGCCATCGCCGGGGACACCGCGACCAGCGAGGCGGCGGTGCTGCACGCCCTGGACGCCTATGAGGCGATGTCCGGCCGCACCGTGCACACCGTCCTGCTGGTGCAGTGCACCAGCCCGTTCCTCACCCGCGAGGACGTCGACGGGGTGGCCGCCGCCGTGCTCCGGCAGGGCGCGGACAGCGCGCTGACCGCGGCGCCGTTCCACGGCTTCGTCTGGCGGGACGGCACCCGGCCGGTCCCCGCCCAGGGCGCCCCGGCCGCCGCCCCCACGGCCACCGGCGTCAACCACGACAAGGCCCACCGCCCCCGACGCCAGGACCGGCCCCAGGACCTGCTGGAGACCGGAGCCGCCTACGCCATGCGCGCGGACGGCTTCCGGGCCGCCCGGCACCGGTTCTTCGGGCGCACCGAGCTCGTCCGTACCGATCCCGCCCGGGTGCTGGAGATCGACGACCCGCACGACCTCGCCCTCGCCCGCGCCCTCGCCCCGCTCCTCGACACCCCCGCCGACACCCCCACCCGCCAGGACGTCGACGCGGTGGTCCTCGACTTCGACGGCACCCAGACCGACGACCGGGTGCTCATCGACTCCGAGGGCCGGGAACTCGTCGCCGTGCACCGCGGCGACGGGCTGGGCATCGCCGCCCTGCGCCGCGCCGGGCTCGCCCTGCTGATCCTCTCCACGGAGGTGAACCCCGTCGTCGCCGCCCGCGCCCGCAAGCTCCGGGTACCCGTCGTCCACGGCACCGACCGCAAGGACCTGGCGCTCAAGAAGTGGTGCGACGAACAGGGCATCCCGCCCGAGCGGGTGCTCTACGCCGGCAACGACGTCAACGACCTGCCCTGCTTCGACCTCGTCGGCTGGCCGGTGGCCGTCGCCGACGCACACCCCCCGGTACGCGACGCCGCCCGCGCGGTCACCCGGGCGCCCGGCGGCAGCGGCGCCGTGCGCGAGATCGCCGGCTGGCTCCTCGGCCCCACCCTCTGACGCCCCCGGACGCCCCAGCCCCCGGACGCCCCAGCACCCCCGGATCCCTCAGACCTCCCAGACAAAGGAACCCCCGCACATGAGCCCCTACGGCGCCACCCCCCGCACCCGCACCCTCGGCGAACGGCCCGTGGGCCCCGGCCACCCCGTCTACATCACCGGCGAGATCGGCATCAACCACAACGGCGACCTGGACAAGGCCCTCGCCCTGGTGGATGCCGCCGTGGACGCCGGGTGTGATGCGGTCAAGTTCCAAAAGCGGACCCCCGAACTCTGCACCCCGCGTGACCAATGGGAGCTCGAACGCGACACCCCCTGGGGCCGGATGACGTATATCGACTACCGCCACCGGGTGGAGTTCGGGGAGGACGAATACCGCAGGATCGACGAACACTGCCGGGAGCGCGGCATCGCCTGGTTCGCCTCCCCCTGGGACGTCGAATCCGTGGCCTTCCTGGAGAAGTTCGACCTCCCCGCCCACAAGGTCGCCTCGGCCTCGCTCACCGACGACGAACTGCTGCGCGCCCTGCGCGCCACCGGCCGCACCGTGGTCCTCTCCACCGGGATGTCCACGCCGCAGCAGATCCGGCATGCCGTCGAGGTGCTCGGCAGCGAGAACATCCTGCTCTGCCACGCCACTTCCACCTACCCGGCCAAGGCCGCCGAGCTCAACCTCCGGGTGATCAACACCCTGCAGGCCGAGTACCCCAATGTGCCCATCGGCTACTCCGGCCATGAGACCGGCCTGCAGACCACCCTGGCCGCGGTGGCCCTCGGGGCCTGCTTCGTCGAACGGCACATCACCCTCGACCGCGCGATGTGGGGCTCCGACCAGGCCGCCTCCGTCGAACCGGGCGGCCTGCAGCGGCTGGTGCGCGACATCCGGGTGGTCGAGGAGTCGCTCGGCGACGGGATCAAGCGGGTGTACGAGAGCGAGCTCGCCCCCATGCGCAAACTGCGCCGGGTCGCGGGCGTGGTGGCCGGCGACCGTGAACCAGCCGCGGTCTGACGGGCCGCGCGGATGACCGCCCCCGCCGGGCTCCCCGGCACCGGCCCGGCACACACCCTGGCCTTCGTCGAGAGCCCGGTCCAACTGCTCAACGTCCTCGAATGGGCCCACGCCCGCACCGGCTCCCCGGTGCCCGCGCCGCGCACCGAGCCGCTCCCGCTGCGCGACGGCGTACCCCGGCAGAGCGATGCGGACTCCGCCGATGTCGATGCCGCTTCCGCCGCCTCCGACGGCGAAGGGGAACTGCTGGTCGTGGTGCTCGCCCCGCACGACCCCATGACCCGCGGCCAGCTCCGGCGGATGGCCGAACTCGCCCGCGACCAGGGGCACCGGCTGCGCTGGGAGGAGGCGCGCGGCGGGCCGGGCGCGCCGGTGCACACCATCTCGACCCTCGCCGGGCCCCTGCGCGCGGCACGGCGCATCGTCATCGGCGACCCGTTCTCGCGGTACGTACAACTGCTGCTCACCATCACCCGGGCCCGGGAGCTGGTCGTGGTGGACGACGGGACCGCGACCATGGAGTTCGTGTCCCAACTGGCGCGCGGGGAACGGCTGGTGCGCTGGCACCGGCAGTCCGGGAAGGGCGGCCGAGGGGCGCGCGACATAGTCTTCGCACCGGTGTCCGCTTCGGCGCGCCGGATGTTCACCCCGGGCGGCCACCGGAGCGTGCGGCTGTTCACCTCGATGCCGGTCGAAGCGCCCCCCGGGGTGACCGTCACGGCCAATGACTTCGCCTGGACCCGGTCCGCCTTCGGCCCGCCCCGCCTCACCCGGGGCACGGACCTGGTCGGCACCTCGCTGGTGGAGACGGGCGTGGTGGACCCCGAGCGCTACCTGGCGGCCGTCCAGGCGCTCGCCGCCGCCCATGGCGCCACCCGCTACTTCGCCCACCGCCGCGAGCACACCGACAAGCTGCGCCACATAGCCACCCGGCTCGGCCTGGAGGTCGTCCGGCCCGAGCTGCCCCTGGAACTGATCGCCCGCCGCGGGCCCATCGGCCGTACGGTGCTCAGCTTTCCGTCCACCGTGGTGCACACCCTGCCGCTGGCCCTGGCCGGCACCGGGATCACGGTCGCCGTCTGCGACATCGACCCGGCCTGGCTCACCGAGCACGCCTCGCCGCGGGCCGGGGACTTCCTCTCCGGCGTCACCGGGAGCGCGCGCCAGGTGCACCGCCTGCCATATCTGACCGCTCCGGCGCGCAGTTTGTGAACGTGTCTCGCAAAGGTACGCCGTAAATACGGGGCATACCCCTCGGCCGACCCATCCATGCGGCTGAACTTTTCTTGATCGGGAGGCAGTTGCCCCATGCGGGGCTCTACTCTTCGCAGGGTGAATCATCTGATGCCCTGCGAAGCCGCGCCCGACACCGCTGTGGGCGACCCCGAAGGTGACCCTGCCGACGCGCTGCCCGGGGTGGTCCCGCCCGGGCTGCGTGCCGAACTGATCTCCTTCCGGCGGGACTTGCACATGCACCCCGAGCTGGGGAACCGCGAGTTCCGTACCACCGCTGCGCTCAGGGCGAGACTGGAGAAGGCGGGGCTGCGGCCCCGTACGCTCACCGCGGGCACCGGGCTGGTCTGCGACATCGGGCGGCCGCGGGCCGGTGCGGCCCGGCGGCCGGTGCTGGCCATCCGCGCGGATCTGGACGCGCTGCCCATCCCGGACACCAAGACGGTCCCCTACCGCTCGACGGTCCCCAAGGTGGCGCACGCCTGTGGTCACGATGTGCACACCACCGTGGTCCTGGGTACCGGGCTGGTGCTCGCCGCGCTCGCCCAGCAGGGGCTGCTGCCGCACCCGGTCCGGCTGGTCTTCCAGGCCGCCGAGGAGCAGCTGCCCGGCGGTGCGCTGGACGCGATCGACGACGGCGCGCTGGAGGGGGTGGGCCGGATCATCGCGGTGCACTGCGACCCCAAGGTCGAAGTCGGCCGGATCGGGCTGCGCACCGGGGCGATCACCTCCGCCTGCGATCAGCTGGAGGTCTCGCTGGACGGGCCCGGCGGGCACACCGCGCGCCCTCATCTGAGCACGGACCTGGTGACCGCGGCGGCCAAGGTGGCCACCGAGGTCCCGGCGCTGCTGGCCCGCCGGGTGGACACCCGCACGGGGCTGGCCGTCACCTGGGGGCGGCTGGAGGCGGGGCACGCCCCCAATGTCATCCCGCAGCACGCGGAGCTTTCCGGGACGGTCCGCTGTCTTGACCTGCGCGCCTGGCGGGAGGCGCCCGATCTGGTGCACGCCGCGGTCGACGAGATCGCCACCCTGCACCGCGCCAAGTCGCAGATCAAGTACACCCGCGGGGTGCCGCCGGTGGTCAACCACCCGGAGATCGCCGATCTTCTCGGCCGGGCCATGCGGGCGCGGCGGGGCGTCCAGTCGGTCGAGGACACCGAGCAGAGCCTGGGCGGCGAGGACTTCTCCTGGTATCTGGAGCATGTCCCGGGTGCGATGGCGCGGCTCGGGGTGCGTCCGGTCGGTGACACCAGCCGACGCGATCTGCACCGTGGGGACTTCGATGTGGACGAGGGCGCCATCCAGGTCGGGGTGGAGCTGTTCACCGCGGCGGCTTTGCTGGATCGCAACCAAATGTAGGTTTGCCGCTCAAGCCCCGTTCGCGACGATCCGATAACGGCTTGGGAGCACCCCTTTTCAGGCCATCTACGCGCGTTACGATTCCGGCGAACCAGCGCCAACGGTGGCGCTTCGAGTGAAGGGGCCCTCGTGCGCCGGGTATCCACGATCACTGTTGCGGGCATTGCGACCGCGGCTCTCGCATTCACTTTGACCGCCTGTGGCGAGTCCTCGACGGAATCCAGCGGCTCCGGCAGCGGCTCCAGCAGCGGTTCCGGCGGCGGCAAGGGCGTCGGCATCGCCTTCGACGTCGGCGGCCGTGACGACCACTCCTTCAACGAGTCCGCCTCCCGCGGTGCGGACAAGGCGGAGAAGGAGCTCGGCGTCAAGCCCAAGCTGATGACCGCCAAGAACGGTGAGACCGAGGCCGAGCGCGAGCAGCGGCTGACCTCGCTGGCCGAGGCGGGCTACAACCCGGTGATCGGCGTGGGCTTCAACTACCAGAAGTCCATCGAGAAGGTCGCCAAGGAAAACCCGAAGACCACCTTCGCGGTCATCGACTCGAAGTCCGAGGGCAGCAACGTCGAGAGCATCACCTTCGGTGAGCACGAGGGCTCCTACCTCGCGGGCGTCGCGGCCGCGCTGAAGTCCAAGACCCACAAGGTCGGCTTCATCGGCGGCGTCAACAACGCGCTGATCCAGAAGTTCCAGGCGGGCTTTGAGCAGGGCGTCAAGGACACCGACCCCAAGGCCACGGTCAAGTCGCAGTTCCTGTACCCGAACAACGACAAGGGCTTCAACGACCCGGCGGCGGCCAAGAGCGCGGCCCAGGGCCTGCTCGACGACAACTTCGACGTGATCTACACCGCGGCCGGCCTCTCCGGCAACGGCTCCATCGAGGCCATCGCGGGCAAGAAGGGCGCCTGGGCGATCGGTGTGGACTCCGACCAGTACCAGCAGAGCGGCCTGGAGAAGTACAAGGACCACATCCTCACCTCGGTGGTGAAGAACGTGGACGTGTCGGTGTTTGATCTCATCAAGAGCGTCAAGGACGGGAAGCCGCTCACCGGGGAGCACGTCTATCTGCTGAAGGACGGCGGCGTCTCGCTGTCCACCTCGGGCGGTTACATCAACGACATCCAGGACAAGATCGACGCCGCGAAGAAGAAGGTCGTGGACGGCCAGGTCAAGGTCAAGGACAACCCGAAGCAGGGCTGATCGTCTGGCAGTCGCCCGGGCCCGGCGGGGGAACACTCTCGCCGGGCCCGCGCATAGGTGCCAACGCTACGCGCGTAGCGCCCAGTTGACCGGTGTAGCGTCAACCCTCGCCGAACGCCGGGAGACCTGGTCCCCCTCACCCCCCGCTCCCTTTTCCCAAGGAGAGTGCGCCATCAAAGCGTCCAGCAGCAGTACCGCCCCAGCCGTAGAACTGCAAGGAATCACCAAGCGGTTCCCCGGCGTCGTGGCCAATCACGACATCCGTCTCACGGTCCGCCGAGGCACCGTCCACGCCCTGTGCGGGGAGAACGGCGCCGGCAAGTCGACCCTGATGAAGATCCTCTACGGCATGCAGAAGCCGGACGAGGGCACCATCACCCTCGACGGAGAGCAGGTCACCCTGCACAGCCCCGCCGACGCCATCGGGCGCGGCATCGGCATGGTGCACCAGCACTTCATGCTCGCCGACAACCTCACCGTCCTGGAGAACGTCGTTCTCGGTGCCGAGAAGCTGCACGGCATCGGCAACAAGGCCCGCGCCAGGATCAAGGAGATCTCCGACTCCTACGGCCTCGGCGTCCGCCCGGACGTACTGGTCGAGGACCTCGGGGTCGCCGACCGCCAGCGGGTGGAGATCCTCAAGGTCCTCTACCGGGGCGCCCGTACGCTCATCCTCGACGAGCCGACCGCGGTCCTGGTCCCCCAGGAGGTCGACGCGCTCTTCGACAACCTGCGCGAGCTCAAGTCCGAGGGCCTGACCGTCATCTTCATCTCGCACAAGCTCGGCGAGGTGCTGTCCGTCGCCGATGACATCACCGTCATCCGGCGCGGGACCACCGTGGGCACCGCGATCCCCGGCGAGACCACTCCCAAGCAGCTCGCCGAACTGATGGTCGGCGAGGAACTGCCCTCTCCCGAGACCCGGGAGTCCACGGTCACCGAGGTGGCGATGCTGACCGTGGACGGCCTGCACCTGTCGGCCACCGACTCCGACGGCGTGGTGCGCACGGTGCTGGACGGCATCGACTTCACCATCCACCAGGGCGAGGTCCTCGGCCTCGCGGGGGTGGAGGGCAACGGCCAGGCCGAGCTGGTCGAGGCGATCATGGGCATGCGCACCCCCGACCGGGGCACCGTCTCCCTCGACGGCGAGGACATCTCCACGGCCCCCACCCGCAAGCGGCGGGAGGGCGGCATCGGTTACATCCCCGAGGACCGCCACCGGCACGGCCTGCTGCTGGAGGCCCCGCTGTGGGAGAACCGCATACTCGGCCATGTCACCGAGAAGCCCAACAGCAAGGGCGGGCTGCTCGACAACAAGGCGGCCCGCGCCGACACCGAGCGGATCGTCCGCGAGTACGACGTCCGTACGCCCGGCATCGAGGTCACCGCGGCCTCGCTCTCCGGCGGCAACCAGCAGAAGCTGATCGTCGGCCGGGAGATGAGCCACCGCCCCAAGCTGCTGATCGCCGCGCACCCCACCCGGGGCGTGGACGTCGGCGCGCAGGCGCAGATCTGGGACCAGATCCGCGAGGCGCGCCGGGAGGGGCTGGCGGTGCTGCTGATCTCCGCCGACCTCGATGAGCTGATCGGGCTCTCCGACACCCTGCGGGTCATGTTCCGCGGCCGCCTGGTCGCCGGCGCCGACCCCGCCACCATCACCCCCGAGGAGTTGGGCTCGGCCATGACCGGCGCCTCCACCGGCCACCTTGACCACGAGACCGAAGGGGGCGAGAAGGAGTGAAGAGGCTCGACAAGAACAAGCTGATCCTGGGCTTCGCCGCCCCGGTCCTGGCGATCGTGGCCGCCCTGGTCATCACCTCGGCGATCATCGGATCCACCGGCAAGGACCCGTTCCACGCCTACCAGGTGATGGTCGACTTCGGCTCGAAGAGCGACAGTCAGGTGTGGATCATCAACAAGGCCACGCCGTACTACCTGTCCGCGCTCGCCGTCGCCATCGGCTTCCGGATGAACCTCTTCAACATCGGCGTCGACGGCCAGTACCGCATCGCGGCCTTCTTCGCCGCGGTCGTCGGCGGCTCGCTCACCCTCCCCGGCATCGTCCAGATCCCGCTGATCATCATCGTCGCGATGCTGGTGGGCGCGATCTGGTCGGGCATCGCGGGTCTGCTGAAGACCACCCGCGGGGTGAGCGAGGTGATCAGCACCATCATGCTGAACGCCATCGGCGGCTCCGTCGTCGGCTACTTCCTGCAGGACGGACGGCTGGGGAAGAAGGAGGGCAACATGATCCACACGGATTACCTCCCGAAGTCCTCGCACTTCTTCGAGTTCCCCACCACCCCCAAGCCGGTCTACGGCTTTGTGGTGATCGCGGCCATCGCGGGCGTCGCCTACTGGTTCCTGCTGAGCCGCACCCGCTTCGGCTTCGACCTGCGCACCGTCGGCCAGTCCGAATCGGCCGCGCAGGCCAGCGGGGTCAGCGTCAAGCGCATGGTGGTCACCTCGATGCTGATCTCCGGCGCGGTGGCCGGCCTGGTCGGCATGCCCACCCTGCTCGGCATCTCGTACAACTACGGCACCGACTTCCCCACCGGCATCGGCTTCACCGGCATCGCCATCGCGCTGCTCGGCCGCAACCACCCGATCGGCATGGCGCTCGGCGCCCTGCTCTGGGGCTTCCTGGACCGCACCGGCACCCAGCTCGAATTTGAGGGCTACGCCCAGGAGATCGTCGGGGTGATCCAGGGCGTGATCATCCTCTGCGTCGTCATCGCGTACGAGATCGTGCGCCGCTACGGCCTCAAGATCCAGCAGCGCCAGGTCGGCGAGGAACTCGCCGCCCAGGCCCGCAAGAGCGACAAGGCGGAGGTATCCGCGTGAGTACGACCTTCACCTCCGCCCTCGCGGACAAGCTGAGCGGCCGGAACAAGCCGGAACGGCGGCGGCTCTCCTACCCCGTGGTGATGCTCGTCATCGCGGGCGCGCTGATCCTGCTCTCCGCGCTGCGGGAACTCACCGACGCCAACGACATCACCTCCTCGGGCCAGTTCAGCTCCGCCCTCGCGGCGGCCGTGCCGATCGGACTCGCGGGCCTCGGCGGCCTGTGGGCCGAGCGGTCGGGCGTGGTCAACATCGGCCTCGAGGGCATGATGATGCTCGGCGCGTTCGGCGCCGGCTGGATGGGCTGGCAACACGGCCCCTGGATAGCGGCCGTGGCCGGTGTCCTCGGTGGTGCGCTCGGCGGCCTGGTCCATGCGATCGCCACCGTCACCTTCGGCGTGGACCACATCATCTCCGGTGTGGCCATGAACATCCTGGCCCTGGGCGTCACCCAGTACTTCGCCAAGCTGCAGTTCGGCGCGGAAGGCAGCCTGGCCCAGCAGAAGGGCGGCAACGACAAGCAGTCACCGCTCATGAAGGACATGCCGGACTTCTCCCTCCCCGGGCTCTCCGGCTGGCTGCACTCGGTGGAGCAGCACCACTGGTTCTTCGTCTCCGACCTCGCCGGCATCCTGCGCGGCCTGGTCTCCAATGTCTCCTGGCTGACGATCGTGGCCGTGCTGCTGTTCGTGGTCACCTTCTTCCTGCTGTGGCGCTCGTCCTTCGGCCTGCGGCTGCGGTCCTGCGGTGAGAGCCCGGTCGCCGCCGAGTCCCTGGGCGTCAACGTCTACACCTACAAGTACGCGGCCGTGGTGGTCTCCGGCGCCCTGGCCGGCCTGGGCGGCGCGTTCCTGGCCATCGGCACCCACATGTACTCCGACGGCCAGACCGGCGGCCGCGGCTACATCGGCCTGGCGACCATGATCTCCGGCAACTGGCGGCCGGGCGGAGTGGCCATGAGCGCCGGGCTGTTCGGCTTCATGGACAGCCTCCAGCTGCGCTCCGGCGGCCCGACCGTGCATGCCCTGCTGCTGCTCGTCGCAGTGCTGCTGATCGGCTTCGCGGCCTGGCGGTTCAAGGGCGGCAAGCATCGCGCGGCGATCGCCGGCGGGGTCGTCGCGGCGCTGCTGATCCTCTGGTACGCGCTGAGCGAGTCCGTGCCGCTGGAGCTGGTGGAGGCCACGCCGTATCTGGTGACGCTGCTGGTGCTCGCGCTGTTCTCGCAACGGCTGCGGATGCCCAAGGCCGACGGCAAGCCATACCGGAAGGGGCAGGGCAAGTGAGTTCATCCCCCGACTGGGAGAACTTGCGGGTACGGGCCCGGGACGCGATGTCCCGGGCCTATGCCCCGTACTCCCGTTTCCCGGTGGGCGCCGCGGCCCTGGTGGACGACGGCCGTATCGTTACAGGATGCAATGTCGAGAATGCCGCCTATGGGGTTGCCCTCTGTGCCGAGTGCGGTCTGATCTCTGCATTGTTCTCCTCCGGTGGCGGTCGGCTCACGGCCTTCACATGTTGCGACCGCAACGGCAACGTCCTGATGCCCTGCGGCCGCTGCCGTCAGCTGCTGTGGGAACACGGCGGTCCGGAGCTGGCCGTGGACACGGCGTTGGGTATCCGCCCGCTCGCCGAGCTGCTGCCGGATGCCTTCGGCCCCGCCGACCTGACCGAACGATAAGAAAGGCCTGACGTCTTGGACGCCATCTCCGTCATCCGCACCAAGCGTGACCGTGGTCGCCTGACCGATGCGCAGATCGACTGGATCATCGACGCCTATACGCGTGGTGAGGTCGCCGATGAGCAGATGTCCGCACTCGCGATGGCGATCCTGCTCAATGGCATGGACCGGGCGGAGATCGCCCGCTGGACGGCCGCGATGATCGCCAGCGGGGAGCGGATGGACTTCTCCTCGCTGACCGTGCCGACCGCCGACAAGCACTCCACGGGCGGCGTCGGCGACAAGATCACCCTGCCGCTGGCGCCCCTGGTGGCGGCGTGCGGCGCGGCCGTGCCACAGCTGTCGGGCCGTGGCCTCGGCCACACCGGGGGCACGCTCGACAAGCTGGAGTCCATCCCCGGCTGGCGGGCACTGCTCTCCAACGACGAGATGATGGACGTCCTGCGCGAGGTCGGCTCCGTCATCTGCGCGGCGGGCGACGGGCTGGCCCCGGCGGACAAGAAGCTCTACGCGCTGCGCGATGTGACCGGCACGGTCGAGGCGATCCCGCTGATCGCCTCCTCGATCATGTCGAAGAAGATCGCGGAGGGCACGGGCTCGCTGGTCCTGGACGTCAAGGTCGGCTCCGGCGCGTTTATGAAGAACATCGCCGACGCCCGGGAGCTGGCGAGCACCATGGTCGGCCTCGGCACCGACCACGGCGTCAAGACCGTCGCCCTGCTCACCGACATGTCCACCCCGCTCGGCCTGACCGCGGGCAACGCGCTCGAGGTCCGCGAGTCGGTGGAGGTCCTCGCGGGCGGCGGCCCGGCGGACGTCGTCGAGCTCACCCTCGCCCTGGCCCGCGAGATGCTGACCGCGGCCGGCCTGCCGGACGCCGACCCGGCCAAGGCCCTCGCCGACGGCTCCGCCATGGACCACTGGCGGCGCATGATCCGTGCCCAGGGCGGCGACCCGGACGCGGCCCTGCCGGTGGCGCGGGAGCGCCATGTCGTCACGGCCGCCGCCTCCGGTGTGCTCACCGCGCTGGACGCCTACGCGGTGGGCGTCTCCGCCTGGCGCCTGGGCGCCGGCCGGGCGCGCAAGGAGGACCCGGTGCAGGCCGGGGCGGGCATCGAACTGCACGCCAAGCCGGGCGACTCGGTGGTGGCGGGGCAGCCGCTGCTGACGCTGCACACGGACACCCCGGAGAAGTTCGACTACGCGCTCGCCGCGCTGGAGGGCGGGGTCGGGATCTCGGCGGAGGGGACGGAGTTCACGCCGAACCCGATCGTGCTGGATCGCATCGCGTGAGGGTTTGATCGTGACCGTTTGATGGGGACGGGACCGGCGGATCTCCGCCGGTCCCGTTTGCGTGGGGTCTCTCAGTCGGTCAGATCGAGCACAACCCGCAGAGCCGCGGATACCCGCGCCATGACAGCGGCGCTGACGGTGCCGAGGAGGACGCCGGATCGGATTCGCTTGTCCGTCAGGGCCATCAGTTCAACGGCGACAACGGCTCCCTTGACCGGCTCGTCGATCGGTACGGTGACCACCGTGTCCGGGGCGTCCTCGGTCTGGTCGATCATCGTGCAGACAACGGTGCTCGGCAGCGCCCGGATGGCGGCGTCCGATTCGACGATCACCACCGTCCGCAGTTTGGTGGCGAGTTGGATCTGCCACACCTGGCCGCGGGCGAGGTTCACGCGACTTCCTCTCCAAAGAGGTCGGCACATGCTTCGGTGTCGTCGGCGGTATCGCCCCGCCATGAGGTGATGGCGTCCCCCGCCTCGAGCAAGGCTTGAGCACGCAGCGCGCGTTCGACGTAGGCGGACAGATTGCCCGCGGACGCGGACTTGACCGTGCTCAGCAGATCGGCGGGAAGAGTGACCGTGACCCGTTCCTTCATCGTCATATCGCGCATCATGCGATGCGTATGCGACTCTGCGGTCGAGGATTACGGAATGCGACCCCTCCGGGTCCGGGGCGCGGAGCCTGGCGCCTGGGCGCTGGCCGGGCGCGCAAGGAGGATCCGGTGCAGGCCGGTGCGGGCGTCGAGATTCATGCCAAGCCGGGCGATGCGGTGGTGGCGGGGCAGCCGCTGTTGACGCTGCACACGGACACCCCGGAGAAGTTCGGCTACGCGCTCGCCACGCTGGAGGCGGCCGATCAGATCGACCGAGTGACCAATTCTGGCCCGTGACTTGCGCGGACTCAGTGTTGGCGCTGGACAGCCCACAAAGTCAAGAGGCGACCCTCATCCTCGGAGAGTCACATCTCTACAGATTGTCGAAGTCGCCTTTCAACATTCCGCCTTTGAACGCTGCCCATTCTCGGGAATTGAAGAAGAGAGGGTGTCGGTCGGGGTTCTTCGAGTCACGGACTGCGACACCCCCGTCAGGCAGGCCGGCCAGCTCGAAGCAGTCACCGTTGTTCGCTGTGAGGCTGCTCTTCTGCCAGTGCAGAGTTGAGACGTCTGTCGAGTAGAGTTCGGCCTTCTCCATTAGTCTTCCTTGCCCTTGATACGTGCAATTAGGTCGCGAGTCTCGCCTGACGGTAGAGCTGCGTCGGACAGGCTCCGAAAGAGGCGGTGCATTCGCCGGAGGTCCCTGGGGTCGCCGCCGCGCGGCCTCCACGCCCACCCGAGCGCCATCAGTGTCGATCACTCCGGCACCGTACACACAGTGCGCGCAAGGCACCGCACTTTTTCGGTCCGCGAAGCTGGACGTCGAATCATTGCGGGACAGCCCTTAGCTAAACTCGCCGTCTCTCACGCCAAGCACAAACGCGTGCCACTCCGCAGCGGTGTATCGGAGTATGGTGCCGTTGGGATCCACCGGATTACGCATGGCTACAGCTCCGCCTGGAAGGTTTGCGATCTCAATGCGGTCGTCAGGGCTGGATCCTGGCGCGCTGAGCCATTTAACGTCACTCAGATCCAGGGCGTAGAGATCCGCCTTCTCTCGTATATCTGACATCAGTTGAGTGTCTCACGATCAACGGCCGTGACAAACAAGGCCCATGCTTCGCTGGTTGCCCGGGTGGCTGGAATGCCAATGTTCTTTGAGTCGCGTATAGCGACTCCATGTACACCTGGGATGCTTGCGACCTCAACGCAGTTACCGTTACTGGCGGTGTAGGAGCTCTTGCGCCATGGAGAGCCGCTGAGGTCGGTTGCGTATAGGTCGGCCAGCTTGTTCATCTCAAACCAACTCTTTCTCGACATCTTCAATCAACTCGCGGCTATCTTCTTCTGTCAGTGCAGAGCCGGACAAGTTCCGAAACAGACGACTGAGTCGTCTGACGGACAAAGGTTCGTCGCGGAAGCCCGTCGTGGCCTCGGCAGACTCGACGAAGGCGACATCGTCGTCGTTGTTCTCTTTCCCCGCCGTGAACAGTGTGAAAGCTCCGGTGCAGACTCCGTTCTCACCCGCGCTGAAGGGTGTTACCCGAATTGAGACGTTGTCCTGGTTGGACACCCTCACAAGGTGCTGGAGTTGGGTCTGCATGGTAGCGGGGCCACCTACTTGTACACGCAGTGCTGCCTCGCTGACTACTGCTTCGAGCACCAGTGGTTCGGCTTCCATGAGACGGGCCTGACGACGCATCCGGACTTCGACGAGGGTGTCCACCTGATCGGGTCCGAGTGCGGCGATGCCTCTGCTCGTCACTGCACGTGCGTAGTCTGCGGTCTGAAGCAGGCCAGGGATCAGAAGTGACTGGCATTCACGACTGCGGCCTGCCTCGGCTTCATAGGCAAGGAACTCCGCATAGTTGGCACTGATTACGTCGTTGTAGGCGTGCCACCACGGTGGCACCCTCTGTCGGCCCTTGAGCATCAGGTCCGTGAGCTCCGACCGTTGCGGTTCATCAACTGCGTACAGTTCCAGCAGTCTGTCGAAGTCCTTCTTGGTACAGGAGCGTTTCCCGTTCTCCACCCGACTCACCTTCGAGTTGTGGCAGTCGAGGTGCGCACCGACCTCCTCCGTAGTGAGCCCTTGCTGGTCCCGCAGCTTGCGCAGGGCAGCCCCCAGTTTTCGTCGCGCGGTAAGTGGGCCTGCGCTGGTGACGACTGACATCCGTCCCTCCATCCCCCTGCTGTCTCGGTGTCGTTGAGGGTACCCGCTTGTCTCATGGTCGATCCTGCATGTTCGACGCCTGCTACGCAGAGTTTTGGCAACCTGCCATGCAGCAGCTTGACTGTCTGGCGATGTGACCCACATCATGTTGTGCTACGGCGCAGCAAGGCCGTTACGCGACTGACAGCTGCTCACCTATGCCCCTGGCGCCTGCGGCCCAGGGCTTGGAGGGGACATGCATGAGCCCGTGCACTACCTACGCAACCCCTTCCGGCTGAGGTTGATCGCCAGTCCGGTGAAGGTCAGTCAGGCTCGGCGTCTTGTTCGTGACAAGTTGTATGCGTGGGGACTTGCCGACACTGGTGGCCAGGGGTGCGGGGGACTGATCGACAACGTCCTCCTGGTAGTGGGTGAGTTGCTGGCCAACGTGGCCAACCACGCCTACGACCCCAGATGCGAACTGCTGCTCGCCTTGGAGGGGGACGTTCTGCACATTCGAGTGTGGGACACCTCGCCGGACCGCCCCGTGCGCGAGTGTCCCGACGACGATGAGGAGTCGGGGCGAGGGCTTCTCCTGATTGACGCCCTGACGAGGAAGCGCTGGACGGAAACGAGAACGGACGCCGGGGGTAAGGAGGTTCACTGTCTGCTTGACATCCCTGAACTTCCGCGCCATGCGTCCCGGTCGGCGACAGGGAAGTGCTGAACATGGTGCAGTCGAAGAGCAATCACTGGCATGCGTGCTTCTGGACCGGCGCCCAAGTGCCCAGTGTCCACGAGGCCAACAAACCGGGTTCCGCCACCCCACCCGGCGCGATTACCTCGGAATGGCTCCTGAAGCCAGAGTCACTCAGGGTCGGACGTTACGACGACTGGCGGGAGGCGAAGCGTTGGCTGGACGCGGTGGTCGCCGGCTCCCCGGCCTCCCTGCGTGCCGAAGAACTGCTGAGGCAGCGTGTGCACAAGGCACCGCAGATGCTGGCGTGTTCCATGGACGTGGACCTCTTGTACGAATCGGTCACGGGAGGCCATGTGGCCGTCGCTTTGGTGCGCTGCCCCAGGTACGTCGCCCCGTGCCCGGATTACGAGAAGCCGGGGACCAGGATGTAGTGAGTCTTCGACGTGGCAATACGGAGGGCGCTCGGCGGGCAGCCGTGCGGTACCCGGATCACACGCTCTTGTACTCCCAACTCGCCCGTAGCCAAATGGAAGACGCACTCCACAGTCGTTGCACCATCTGCCTCCCTGTCCCGGGAGCGGGACACAGAAAAGTCCATCGTGAGACCGGAGAGAACAATGCGTGTCGCCCTAGTATACCCGGAAGTTCTCGATCTGGCCCGGTTCAAGGAGAACCGAAAGGAGTTCCCACCCTTCGGGGTGCTCTACCTCGCTGCGGTTGTCGAGACGGCCGGGCACGACGTACGGGTGTTCAAGGTCGGCAACGGTGACCATATCCGTGACTTCACCGGCTTCGACGTGGTTGCCTTCACCATCCCGTCCTCGGCTACGTATGGAATCATCCGCGATTCTCGGCGAGACAGCCGTTACAGCGGTGACCCGCTGGTCCTGGCAGGAGGGGTGCACCCGAGCTTCTACCCTGAGCAGACACTGCTCGACATCGAGCCGGATGCCGTCGGGGTCGGTGAAGGAGAAGAGACCTTGCTCCAGCTCCTCACCCAGGCCCGAACTCGCAGGTTTGAGAACATCGATGGAATCTGCTATCGGCGTGGTGGCCAGACTGTGCGCACCCGGCCCCGGGCGCTACTCAAGAGCATTGACATGCTTCCCTTACCCGCCCGGCACCTGTTGCCCGTCGAGGACGTGGTGATGACAGACCGGCTCTCCACCACTGACCTGCGCATGGCTCACGTCATGTTCAGCCGGGGATGCCCCTTCCCGTGCAGGTTCTGCGCTGCGGCCCAGACCCGCATCCAGTACCGCTCGGGAGCCAGTGCCCGCCGTGAGCTCACGGACATGATCGAGCAGTATGGGATCGAAGGCTTCGCGATCGTCGACGACAACTTCATCGTCAATAAGACCAGGGTCCGCGACATCTGCACCAGCATCGCGGACCTCGGCATGAAGTGGTCGGCACTGTCGCGTGTGGACACTGTGGACGCGTTCCTTCTCGTGGACATGGCCAGGGCCGGTTGCCTGGAGGTGAAGTACGGCATGGAGTCCGGCAGTCCGGCGATCCTCAAGGCGATGCGCAAGAACATCACCGCCGACCACATTCGCCGCGCTGTGCAATGGAGTCGCGGGGCGGGAATCAACGTAAAGCTGTTCCTCATCCACGGCTACCCGGGCGAGAACCGGCAGACCACCGCACAGACCATGAACTTGCTTACCGAACTCGCACCGGACATCGAACGCGTCTCGCTCTTCCGGTTCGTGCCCCTGCCCGGCACCTATGTCTACGACCATCCTGACGAGTTCGGTCTCCATGGCACAAGCAGTCAGCCGGGCTGGGAAGGGGACTGGGGGCAGTACCACATTCACCACAACGACAAGCATTGGTGGGGGACCGAAGCACAATTCGCCGAGGTGCAAGCTGCTTACACCGAACTCTCGGCAATGGTATGTGAGCTGTGGCCCGACCGGCATCAACTGCCCACATCCGGCCCCATCGGCTGACAGTTACCACTACGCTCGGATGCGCCCTGACGGCTCGAAGACCTCAAGCCACCCAAGAAGCGCAAGGAGCACGCGATGGGCTCGATCGTGACGTTGCCGGCTGCCGTCGAACGGGCGGTGGTTGCCGCGCGCCACGGTTGGGGCCTGTGCCCCGGACCAGACGGTGTGGACGGCCTCGCGCGCGCGCAAGCGGGGCTTCATTCGGCTCGTCTTCTCACCCCCTACGTCACTGCGCACACCCGCCTCCCAGCGTTCACGGCCGGGCACCTGAGAGCAGCACTTGCACCGGGGGGTACCTTGATGAAGATCCGGTGCATGCGTCGTACTCTCCACCTATGGCCCCTCAACCAGGCTGTCGACGCACACGTCGCAACCCTGCGCCTGCGCCTCCAGGCCACTAGGGCCACCGCTCGCCGTCACTGCCTCGACCTGGCAGCACTTGAGCGGTGGGCCGAGCACACCGCCGTTGCCTTGGCGGGCGGCCCGCTTTCCTACCGCGACCTGCAAACACATCTCATCAAGCAGCACATCGGCGCTGACACCGAGGCCATGCGGCTCGGAATCAAATGGGCATGGGAGTCGGGGCACATCGCCTACCACAACACCGCATCTTCCCTGCACCGCGAAGAACGCCAGTTCGCCCTTCTCCGCCACGCCCATCCCGGCATTAGCTTGACCGGCACCGACACGCACCACTCGACTGTTGCTTTGGTACGCCGCTATCTGCATGCCTACGGCCCTGCTGCTGAAGACGATCTACTGTGGTGGTCCGGCCTGACCCGTGCTGAGATCAATCCCGCCTTGGCAGCCCTCCGTCCTGAGATCACCCCGGTCCGTGTCGAGGGGCTGCCTGGCGAACTCCTCGCCATGGACGAGGACCTGGACCGGTTTCGTACTCAAACCCCGCTGCCACCAGATCACGTACGACTGCTGGCGTTCGAGGACCCCACTTTCAAGGGCTACTTCAGCACACGCGCTCGCTACCACGACCTTGCGCACACCGCCCGCGCCTTCAACCCGATCGGCGAAGTGCGCGCCACCATCACCGTGGCGGGCCGGATCGCCGGAACATGGGAATGGGACAAGCGGTCCCGCACAGTAAGGTTTGATCTCTTCACATGTCTGCCGCAGGGTGTGATGCGCCAGGTCAGGCACCGGCTGGATGAGGCTGAGGCGTTCTTGCGGGCAGAGCCCTGCTGAGACGCAGGCACACTCAAATGGCCCAAACTGGCCCTGGGCCCCTGCACGGCGGGACATAATCGGTGGCTCCACCGACCTCACAAGAGAACGCACATCACCGTGACTGCACAGCGTCATCGACGTATCTGCGACGTCCACCTCCTCCTCATCCGCGATGACAAGGTGCTTCTCAGCCTCCGCCAAGGTGGCTACGCATCGGGCCTGTGGCAGGTGCCCAGCGGCCACCTGGAAGCCCTTGAGTCCACGGACGACGGAACGGCCCGTGAAGGGCTGGAGGAAATCGGCGTCCGTGTCCCCTCTGATCAGCTGGAGTTTGCGCACTTCATCGACCACTGCGCACCTGGTGAGGAGCCTCGCCTTGGTGTGTTCTACCGAGCTCTGTCCTGGGAGGGGGAGCCGCGCAATGCGGAACCCGCCAAGTGCGGTGGCATTGGCTGGTACGCCTTTGATGAAGTCCCCGCGAACACCGTCCCCTACCACGCCGAGGCCCTTGCCCACATCGCAGCGGGCCGTGTGCGCTCCAAGTTCGGTTGGCCCGCCTTGAGCCGGACCTGACGGCGAGCCGCGCCCGCCGGGTCGCGTAGAGCGTGATCGGGGAGGCCGGACTGTCGGACGCCGACCCGGCCAGGCCCTCGCGGACGGCTCCGCCGTGGTCATGCGCTGATGGTGACAGGGGGGTCCGACAATCGGCGCTCCATGGGGTGAATGGGGGCCGGTGAAGCGATGGTTGGGCTCGCGGCATGCCAGACTCCGGAGGTATGACTCGACACGTTCGCCTTACCGCCGCCATCACGCATGAGGACGACGGATACGTGGCCCGATGCCTCGAAGTCGAAGTGGCCAGCCAAGGGGAGACATTTGAAGAGGCGCTGGCCAATCTGCGTGAGGCGCTGGAGCTGTACTTCGAGGACGAGCCGGTGCCGGATGTCCACGACGTGATCACCGCGCCCGTCGAGGTTCGAGTCGCGTGAGCCCCGCTCTTCCCCGGGGGCTTTCCGGGATGCAGGTTGCCAAGGCTCTTGCCCGTGGTGGGTTCGAGCATATTTCCACCCGAGGCAGTCACGCCAAGTACCGTAAAGGCGAACGAACTGCGATCGTTCCGCTGCACGCTGAACTTAAGCCGGGTCTCCTGAGCTCGATTCTCCGTCAGGCTGACTGGGACGTCGACACCTTGCTGCTCAATCTATGACGAAGCGGCCTCTCCCGGCGCCGCCCGGCCTACGCCCGCACCGTGGCCCGGCGTCGCTCCACCAGCGCCCGCCGGGTCGCGTAGAGCGTGATCGAGGAGGCCGCGACCATCGCCGCCAGGCCGAGTACGACCGTGCCTGCCCAACCCCCCGACCGGTAGGCGAACGCGCCCACCGCGCCGCCGAGTGAACTCCCCGCGTAGTACGCGGTCTGGTAGAGGGCCGAAGCCTGCGCGCGGCCGGTCTGTGCGGTGCGGCTCACCGAGGACGAGGCCACCGCGTGGCCCGCGAAGAAGCCCGCGGTGATCAGGACCAGGCCCAGTAGCACGGTCACCAGGGAACTCGTCAGGGAGAGCAGCAGGCCGAGCGTGGTGGTGCCCATCGCCAGGTAGAGCGCCCCGCGCCGGCCCAGCCGGGCGACGAGGCTGCCCGCGGCGGCCGAGGAGGCCGTACCCACCAGGTAGACCAGGAAGATGGAGCCGACGACGCCCTGCGGCAGCGAGAACGGCGCCCCGGCCAGCCGGTAGCCGATGACCGTGTAGACCGCGCCGAAGACGGTCATGAAGAGCGCGCCGATCGCATACAGCCGCAGCAGCAGCGGGTCCGACAGGTGCCCGCCGAGGGTGCGGGCCAGCGCCCGCGGGGCGATCGAACCCGGCGTGAAATGGCGGGCCTTGGGGATCATCAGCCGGAAGACCACCGCGCACGCCACGGCCATCACCCCGACCGCCGCGAGCCCCGCGCGCCAGCCCCAGGCCTGGGTGATCCAGCCGGAGAGGATACGGCCGGACATGCCGCCGATCGCATTGCCCGCCACAAACAGCCCGACCGCGCCGACCAGGGCCTTCGGCCGTACCTCCTCCGCCAGGTACGCCATCGCCGATGCGGGCACGCCCGCCAGCGCGGCGCCCTGGACCGCGCGCAGCGCGATCAGGGTGCCCAGATCGGGGGCGAACGGGACGAGCAGGCCCAGCAGCGCGGCGACACACAGCGAGGCGGTCATCATGGTGCGCCGCCCATGGCGCTCGGAGAGCGCGCTGAGCGGGACGACCGCCAGGGCGAGGCCGCCGGTCGCGGCGGAGACGGTCCAGGACGCCTGGTCGGGGGTCACCCCGAGGTCGTCGGAGATCGCGGGCAGCAGCGCCTGGGTGGCATAGAGCAGGGCGAAGGTCGCCAGGCCGGCGGCGAAGAGCGCGAAGCTCATCCGGCGGTAGCCGGGGCCGCCGGGCAGCAGCCGGGAGTCATCGGAGGGGCCGGGGGACGACGGGGTGGAGGCATCCGCGCGCACGGCGACGGCGGATGCCCCGGTATCGGCAGCAGGCATGAACAAACCGTATGCACGCTGCATTTGATGCGTCCAATGCACAGAACGGCGATAATCCATCCCATGGCGCATGAGTACAGGTCAGGGCGGTCCACGTCACCGCATGGCAACGAAAAAGACATCTCGGTTACAGCCGACATCGAGGCGGATTCCTGGGCGTCGGCCCTTACCCCGCGCCTCGCCCAGTTTGTCGCGGTCGCCCGCCACGAGCATGTCACCCGGGCCGCCGGGCGGCTGGGCATGCCCCAGTCCACGGTCAGCCGGTCAATGGCCCGCCTCGAACAGGACCTGGGCGTCACGCTGTTCGCCCGGCGCGGCCGTACGGTCTCCCTCACCCCCGCGGGCCGCACCTTCCTCGGCTCCGTCGAACGGGCCCTGGCGGAGGTCGAGCGCGCCGCGGAGTCCGTACGGGCCGACGCCGATCCGGCCGCCGGAAAGGTCGCGTTCGGGTTTCTGCACACCCTGGGCCCGGAGACCGTACCCGAACTCATCCGCGCCTTCCGGGCCGGGCACCCGAGGGTGCGGTTCCAACTGGTGCAGAACTATGGCGAGGCCATGCTGGAGCGGCTGCGGAACGGGGAGCTCGACCTGTGCCTCACCTCGCCCGTGCCGGATGCGCCGGACCTGGTGGCCCGGCGGCTCGACGAGCAGAAGCTGCGGCTGGTGGTGCCGGAGGACCACCCGCTCGCGGCACGCAAGCGGGTACGGCTGGCCGAGGCCGCCGCCGAGTGGTTCGTCACCCTGGAACCCGGATACGGGCTGCGCCGGATCACCGACGCGGTGTGCGCGGAGGCGGGGTTCACGCCCCGGGTGGCCTTCGAGGGCGAGGAGGCCGAGACCCTGCGCGGCCTGGTGGCCGCCGGTCTCGGAGTGGCGCTGCTGCCGCCACCGGCGGTGCCCCGCCCGGGCGTGGTGGAGCTCACGGTCACCGCACCGCGCGCGGTCCGGGAGATCGGGGTCGCCTGGCCCGCCGGGCAGCCCGACACCCCGCCCGTCGCGGCCTTCAAACGCTTTCTGCTCTCCCGCAGAGGACAGCTGTTGCACCGGTGAGTCATAAATCCGCGTCAAACCCCGCCGGGCGGCCCGGCGTCCTCCCGCTGTCCTCCGGCGCCGCCGGCACGGTCCGGCTCACCCTCAACCCCGGCCGGTATGTCCTGGTGGACTGACTCAAGGACGCCCAGGACGGCGTGATGCTCGCCAAGAAGGGCCAGTACCAGGTCATCCAGGTCCAGCCCTGGCCAATACGCCCTGATCAATACCCCAGTGACGCCCCGAACCCGGCGGCCAGCGGCATCCGCAGACCCAGCGGGGGCGGCGCGGCCAGGGCGTCGGCCACCGGACGGGCATAGTGGTGGCCGAAGAGCGAACCACGGACGAAGTCCGCGGCCAGCGCCAGCACTTCGGACCGGTGCTGGCGCAGGCCATGGCCGTCGGAGTGCACCTCGAACCGGCACACATCCCGGTTGACCTTCTTGGCCCGCTCGGCCAGCCGGAAGGACAGATCGGGGTCGGTGCGCTCGTCGTCGGTGCCATGGACGAGCAGCACCCGCCGCCCCGCGAGCTGCCGCACCGGATCCGGGTCGAGCACCGCCTCGGGCTCCGGCAGCCAGGGCGCGATGGCCAGCACACAGGCCACCGCCGGATGGCCCGCGGCGCGCAGCGCGGCCCGGGCGCCCATGCCCGTACCGACCAGGCACACCGGTACGTCGCCATAGCGGCGCACCACCTCGTCCGCCGCCCACACCACGTCGTGCACCGGATGGGCAGCGGAACCGTTCCACCCGTTCCAGCGGTACCGCACCACATGCGTGACCAGCCCGTCCGCGGCACCCGCGCGGATCAGGCGGCGGGCCAGCGGCCGTTGGGCGGCGAGCACCAGGGGCGAGGGGCGGCGGCTCCCGCTGGCCCGGCCGCCCGGGAGGACCAGCGCCACCCCGTGCACGGTGGCCAGGGGACGCCCGCTGCCGAGTGGCCTGCCGAGGCGAGCCGACGCTTGCTGAGCCATGGCAGACAACGATGGCAGAAGGCCGGCCGCAGGCCATCCCGCCGATGGGTCACCGTTCCGTATCGTTCGCCGGGCCCGCTGATATCTACGCGCGTAGGGGCTAGAGTGCCGAAATGACGAGCGAGACCACCGCACAACCCACCCCCGAACAGATCCGGAGCGCGCCCAAGGTGCTGCTCCACGACCACCTCGACGGCGGCCTGCGCCCCGGCACCATCGTCGAACTCGCCCGCGAGACCGGCTATGACCGTCTCCCCGAGACCGACCCCGACAAGCTGGGCATCTGGTTCCGGGAGGCCGCCGACTCCGGTTCGCTGGAGCGCTACCTGGAGACCTTCGCCCACACCTGCGCCGTCATGCAGACCCGGGACGCCCTGGTCCGGGTGGCCGCCGAGTGCGCCGAGGACCTGGCCGAGGACGGCGTCGTCTACGCCGAGGTGCGCTACGCCCCCGAGCAGCACCTGGAGGCCGGACTCACGCTCGAAGAGGTCGTCGAGGCCGTCAACGAGGGCTTCCGCGAGGGTGAGCGCCGGGCCAGGGCCAATGGCCACCGCATCCGGGTCGGCGCGCTGCTCACCGCCATGCGGCACGCAGCCCGCGCCCTGGAGATCGCCGAACTCGCCAACCGCTACCGCGACTTGGGCGTGGTGGGCTTTGACATCGCCGGTGCCGAGGCGGGCTTCCCGCCCACCCGGCACCTGGACGCGTTCGAGTACCTCAAGCGCGAGAACAACCACTTCACCATTCACGCCGGCGAGGCCTTCGGACTGCCGTCCATCTGGCAGGCACTGCAGTGGTGCGGCGCCGACCGGCTCGGCCACGGGGTGCGCATCATCGACGACATCGAGGTCGCCGAGGACGGCACCGTCACGCTCGGGCGGCTGGCCTCCTATGTGCGCGACAAGCGCATTCCGCTGGAGATGTGCCCCACCTCCAACCTCCAGACGGGTGCGGCGAGTTCCTATGAGGAGCACCCGATCGGGCTGCTGCGCAAACTGCATTTCCGGACGACGGTGAATACCGATAATCGTCTGATGAGCGGTACCAGCATGAGCCTGGAATTCGAGCACCTGGTGAAGTCGTTCGGTTACACGCTGGATGACATGCAGTGGTTCTCCGTCAATGCCATGAAGTCCGCCTTCATCCCATTCGATGAACGTCTCGCCATGATCAATGACGTGATCAAGCCGGGTTACGCGGAGTTGAAGTCCGAGTGGCTGTTCCGGCAGACGGCGACCACGGCCACGGTGACCAGCGCTTTGGACCAGGAGAACGGTTGACGGCAACACCGTCGCGAATATCAATGACACGGCCGGGACTCAAGGAGTCCCGGCCGTGTCATTGTGTGGGGACCGTCGTTCTCGTGACTAGGTTGCAAAGCCGCGCACAATTCCCGGACATTCACCCCGTCACTGAGGACAGATTCCATATGAAGCAGGGAACCATCAAGTCTCTCGGCGTCGCCGCCCTCGGTGCCGTCGTCGCCACCGGCGCGGCCGGCACGGCCTCGGCCGCGGGCCCCGTCGAGCAGGTGGCCACCACGACCGCGTCCCTGACCCGGCAGCTCCCCATCGAGGAGGTCTCCACGGTGGTGCCGGGCGGCCCGGTCCTGACCGCCACCAACCGCACCATCGGGTCCTCGGCGTTCAAGAGCGCGGCGCAGGCGCTGGACAAGGCGCTGGTCAACAAGAAGACTCACAAGACCGTCAAGACCCAGCCCACGGAGGCGGCTCCGGCGCCGGCCAAGGCGGCCCCGGCCGGGCAGGCCGCGCCGGCGGCCCCGCGGGCGGCGGCCGTTCCGGCGGACGCCAAGGGCAACGGCGGGCTGCTGGGCGCGCTGAACGTCGCCAAGTCGCTGCCCATCGCCCTTCCCACCAACGGCATTTCCACCCCGGGCCCGGGTGGCCACTGACGGCGGACGGAACGCCATCGCGCGGCCGCGCACCCCCGCATCGCGGGGTGCGCGGCCGCTGCGGCTCCGGCGGCCCGGAAGGCCGGGCGGAGCGTTGTACAGGCGCCGGGGGGCTCGTGCCGACCCGTCGGACACGCCCTACGGGGCGACCTTGATCCTGGGGATCGTGGGGGTCAGCCCCTGGGACGGCTCCTCCCGGCGCCGGACTCGCGGGGTGCGGGACTCCCCCCGCCGCCGGAGCCCCCTCCGTACCGCGGGGACGATCGCCAGGTGGGCGAGTATCACACCGGTGATGTTCAGCAACAGCGCGTCCAGATCCAGGACCTGGCCCACCACCCCGCTGCGTACGGCCTGCAGCACCAGCGAGATCATCGCGCTGGTGAAGACCGTACGGGCCAGCGACCCCAGCGGGGAGACCACGATCCGGCCGCCGGCCCAGGGCAGCAGCACCCCCAGCGGGGCGAACGGCAGCACCCCGGCGCCGATCGCACGCGCCGCCTGCCAGGGACCGAGCGCCAGGTCGGCACGGAGCGTGGCGAACGGCTCCATGTGCGCGGCGGTCACCCAGGGCGCCGTCAGCGGGCGCAGAGCCAGCCAGCCCACCACAAGCACATGGGCCGCCAGAAGTAAACGGCCCGTGATGCGGTAGCGGTATCGGAGGACGGGCGTACCGCCGTAACCATGACGCTGCACGCACCTCAGGACGCGGCGCGCGGGGCGCGCGGTTCCGCCTCCGGGTACGCAGCGTCAGCGCCCTCTACCGGACGGGGGCGCCCTGCAGGCTGTTCTCCGGGTGGGCGCGGGTTTCGTCCGTACAGGTGTAGCCTCTCGGCTCGTCGCCGCCCGGACCGCCGAGGATCACCGTGCGCTTGCCGCCGGCCGCGGCGGTGCCGGCATAGGTGCACACCAGCTGGGCCAGCGCGACCGGCGCCAGCTCGTCCGGCGGCGAGCTCAGCCGCAGTGTGCCGGGCGGGTCGTTCCCATGGGGCGGCTGCACATTCAGCCGCGGGGGCACATCGGTGGAGAAGCCGACCTCGTCCTCGGCGGGCGAGGGCTGCCGGCGCAGCTCGTCCAGCAGCGCCTGGGCCACGCCCAGCGCACCGGAGTGGCCGGGCAGCGCGATGATCCGGGTGACGGGCTGCAACTGCGAGGTGCAGACCAGCTGTACGGGCATGGTGACGGTGCCCGCCGACGCCGTGGCCTGGACGCCCGGGCGCACCCGGCAGGTCGCCCGGGAGGGCGCGCTCCCGGCGTCCACCGGTACCGAGGTGCCCCGGATTCCGCATCCGGCGACGGCGCACAGCACCACCGCCAGTACCGTGCCGCGCGCCGCACGCCTCACCGTGCGCCCCCTTCGGTGGTGCCGTTCTCGGCGATGACCGAGGCGTCGCGCGGCAGGCTGAGGGTGAACACCGCACCGCCCTCGGGGGAGTTCGCCGCGGTGATCTCGCCACCGTGGATATGGGCGTTCTCCAGCGCGATGGACAGGCCGAGACCGCTGCCCTCGGAACGCGGACGGGAGGCGCTCGCCTTGTAGAAGCGGTCGAAGACATGCGGCAGCACATCCTCGGGAATGCCCGGGCCGTGGTCGCGCACCTCGATGGTCAGCCGGTCGTCCACCGGACGCACGGACACCCGCACCGGGGACCCGCCGTGCTTGAGCGCATTGCCGACCAGATTGGCGAGGATGACGTCCAGGCGGCGCGGGTCGAGCCGGGCCATGATGCCGCGCTCGGCGTCCAGTTCCACCGCGTCCAGCCAGGCGCGGGCGTCGATGCAGGCGGTCACCTGGTCCGCGACGTCCACATCGTCCAGGACCAGGCGGGCCGTGCCCGCGTCGAAGCGGGTGACCTCCATCAGGTTCTCCACCAGGTCGTTCAGCCGCCGGGTCTCGCTCACCACCAGCTGCACCGCGGGCGCGATCATCGGGTCGAGGGAGTCCTCCTCGTCCTCCAGCACCTCGGTCACGGCGGTGATCGCGGTCAGCGGGGTGCGCAGCTCGTGGGACATGTCGGCGACGAAGCGCCGGCTCGCGGACTCCCGCCCGCTCAGCTCCTCGACCCGCTTCTCCAGCGACTCCGCGGTCTTGTTGAACGTCCGTGACAGCTCGGCCAGTTCGTCCGTCCCCGAGACCTGCAGCCGGGTGTCCAGCTTCCCCTCGCCCAGCCTGCGCGCCGCCTCGCCCAGCCGCTGTACGGGCCGCAGCACCGTGGAGGCGGCCGCCTGGGCGAGCAGGGCGGAGCCGATCAGGGCCAGCCCGGTGGCGATGCCCAGCGACCAGGCCAGGGAGTTGAGGTCGGCCCGCTCGTTCTCCAGGGACTTGAGCAGATAGCCGGTGGGGCCGCCGCCGATCACCTTGGCACCGCCGACCAGATACGGCTTGCCGTCGAGGGTGATCCGCTGCCAGTACAGGTGGTAGGGGTAGGGGTTGGACTCGTCGACCTTGCGCTGCCGGTTGACCGCGGTGACCAGGGTCTGCGGCACCACCTTGAGGGTGAACAGGTCCCGGTTGGAGAGCGCGGTGCAGTCCCCGCCGCCGCTGACCTTGCCGATCAGCAGCACCTCGTACTTCTGCGAGGTCGCCGCCATCCGGTCGGCGGCCTCCTGCAGCTCCAGGCAGCTGGGTGTCTGGGGCAGCGAACCGGTGTTGTCCTGGAGGGACTTGCGGAAGTCGTCCAGCGCGGCATTCTGGGTGCGGGTGAGGACCGCATCCCGGTTGAGCCAGTATGCGATCGCGGACGCCGAGACGGCGGCCGCCAGGGCCACCAGCGCGAAGACCAGCATCAGCCGCAGCCGCAGGCTGATCCATCGCAGGCTGAGTCCCATGACGTTCCCGGACGTCGCCCAGCCCCGTACCCGACCGGGCTCTTCAGTCACTGTGCGCTCTCTGTGCCGTCGTTCACTGTGGGGAGTCCAGGCGGTAGCCGACCCCGCGGACCGTACGGATCAGGGTGGGGGAGGACGGTACGTCCTCGACCTTCGCCCGCAGCCGCTGTACGCAGGCGTCCACCAGCCGTGAGTCCCCCAGATAGTCGTGCTCCCACACCAGTCTGAGCAGCTGCTGCCGGGACAGCGCCTGACCCGGCCGGCGGCTCAGCTCCAGCAGCAGCCGCAGCTCGGTCGGGGTCAGCTGGAGGTCCTCGCCGTTCTTGGTCACCGTCATCGCCGACCGGTCGATCACCAGTGAGCCGAAGGTCGCCGAGTCGCTGGACTCCCGCTCGCCCCGGCGCAGCACCGCGCGGATCCGGGCGTCCAGCACCCGCCCCTGCACCGGCTTGACGACATAGTCGTCCGCGCCCGATTCCAGGCCGACCACGACGTCGATGTCGTCGTTGCGGGCGGTGAGCAGAATGATCGGCAGCTGGTCGGTGCGGCGGATGCGGCGGCACACCTCGAAGCCGTCGATCCCCGGCAGCATGACGTCCAGCACGATCAGGTCCGGCCGCTGCTCGCGCAGCATCTTCAGGCCGTCCTCACCGGTCGCCGCGGTCACCACCCGGTGACCCTGGCGGGACAGGGAGAACTCGAGGGCCGTGCGGATGGCGTCGTCGTCCTCGATCAGCAACAGGAAAGGCACGGTGGCCATTCTGGCCTACGACAGGCCGGTAGTTCGACTTCCCCTGCTGCGTTCCCGGTCGCGGGCGGCCGCCCGCGCCTTTGTTCCCGCCGCGCGGCCTGCTCTGTTGCAGGGCTGTGACAGTCGGCGGACAGCGCCATGAAACTGGCCCGGCAGGCTTTTGGTCACCGGGCAGTCGAGAGGTCCGGATCGACCAGCGGACCTGATTGGCTCCACGACGGGGGGCGCGAGATGAACACACTGCACAGCACCACCACCGGCGCAGTGCGCACGCGCCTGCACGACGCGGGCCGCACTCCGAGCCTGGAGAAGTCCGGTGTCGCCGGGAGCACCGCCCTGCTCGAGCGGAGCCGGGAGCTCGGCGGCGGCCGGGGGTGCGCTCGCGGCACCGGACGCGGCCGGACCCAGGGCGTGTACCTCACTGCCATCGACGCCGCCGTCCACGGGGAACCCGCGGAGAGCACCGCCGAGCAGGACACCTCGCGGGCGGAGGCGGAGTTCACCGCCTACGTCCAGGAGCGCCGCGCCGCCCTGTTCGCGACCGCCTACCACCTCACCGGTGACCGTTACGAGGCGGAGGACCTGCTGCAGAGCGCGCTCTTCTCCACGTACCGCGCCTGGGACCGGATCACCGACAAGGCGGCCGTCGGCGGCTATCTGCGCCGCACCATGACCAATCTGCACATCAGCGCCTGGCGTCGGCGCAAGCTCAACGAGTACCCGACCGAGGAACTGCCGGAGACGGTGGGCGAGCAGGACGCGATGCGCGGCACCGAACTGCGCGCCGTGCTCTGGCAGGCACTGGCCCGGCTGCCCGAGCTCCAGCGCACCATGCTGGTGCTCCGCTACTACGAGGGCCGTACCGACCCGGAGATCGCGGAGATCCTCGGCATCAGCGTGGGAACGGTCAAGAGCAGCATCTGGCGCTCGCTGCGCCGGCTGCGCGAGGACGAGGTCATCGGCTCCGGCCGGGGCGTCGAGGAGTCGTTCGGCGAGCTGGTGGCCTGACACGACGGTCCCGTGGGATGCGGGACAAAGGACCGGGGGGAACGGGGGAGCAGGGGGGAACGGGGGAAGAGAGCGGGCGGACAGCCGGGGGGCCTGTCCGCCCGCTCTCGCGTTCCTAGGTTGTCTGGCGGGCGTGTTCGCGGCGCCCCGCGGCCGCGGCGGCTATGCGGCCCATTGCGGTGTCCTTGCAGCAGGGGTGTGCGCCCAGGGCGATGTGCCGGGCCACGATGGAGCGTTCGCCGCGCATCAGCCGCAGGCCGCGGCGGAGCAGGTAGAACACCGGCTTGCGGGCCTCGCGCAGATCGCGCGCCAGCCTGCGCCGGAAGGTCGTGCCGGCGCGGCCGCGCAGACACAGTGCGTCGGCGAGGTGACCCAACTCACGGCAGCGGCCGATGAGATCGGCGGCGAAGATGCCCTCCGCGATGAACAGCGAGGTACGTCCGATGTCCAGCGTGCTCCGTCCGGTGCGCGAGCTGGTGGCGATGTCATAACGCGGCACCACGGTCCGGGAGGTGCGGCACAGGGCGTCGATCGCCGCCATCGCCGCGTCCGCGTCCCAGGACAGCGGCGAGTCCCAGTCGGCGCCCGAACCGTCCGGCAGCCGGGGCAGCGTCGGGTCGGTCCCCTCCTTGTAGAAGTCGTCCAGGTTGAGGACCGGCAGGCCGGTACGGGCGGCGAGGGACGATTTTCCGGAACCGGATGGACCGGTCAGCAGGATCACGCGTGCGGATGGTGGAGACGGTGCGGATGATGCGGAGGGCGGCAGGGAAGTCACGGAACACCAGTGTGAAGCATTGGGCCGCTTGAGGGATCCCCCCGGGTTGGGATGTGCGCGAAGTGTCACTGGTCAACTACGCTGCGTCGCTGAACGTTTAAAGCGGCGTTGAAAACTCTCCCATCCCTCTCACCTCGGCAGGTGGTCATGGCCTCGCACGCACGTCACGCACGTCACGCTCGTCCTTCCTCCTCACACTCAGCACGCCTCCCGCGCACCCTGGTGCTCGCCGGGTTGACCGCGTCCGCGGGTGCCGCCCTTGTCGCCGGTGCGGCGGCGGAGGCGAGCGCGGCGGCTCCGGTCACCGCGTCCTTCGGCCGCACGGACGTCATGGCGGCCGTCGACGGGACGCACACGGCACTGCAGAAGTCCGTCGCGGGGCTGACGCCGGTGCTGAGAACGCTCCCGGTCAACCCGCTGGCCAACACCGGCGTCGACCCGCTGAACAACTCGGTCGGCACGAAGGTCGCCGACTTCAAGCCGATGAGCTCGCAGACGCTGACCGGCCCGCTGTCGGTCGAGGGCGGCAAGGTGCAGAACCTGCCGGTGGCGGGCGGCGCGCTCAAGCAGTTGCTGCCGTAGGGAGCGGGCGCCCGCCCGCTCCCCACGGCGGGGGACTCAGTAGGACGAGCCCCCCGCGCCCAGCGAACCCGTGGGGTGCCAGACGGTCTTCGTCTCCAGGAAGGCCGTCAGCCGGTCCGTACCCGGTGCCGCGGACCAGTCCACAGGCTGTGGACGGAGCGCGCGCTTGAGGTTGTCGGCCGCGGCGATCTCCAGGGCCTTGGCCAGCTCCGCTTCCGCGCCGGCCAGGTCGATCGCATTGACGTCCTGGTGTGCGGCGAGGGTCGGGGCGATCTCCGCCGTCCTGCCGGAGAGGATGTTGACCACGCCGCCCGGCAGGTCCGAGGTGGCCAGCACCTCGCCCAGTGACAGCGCGGGGAGCGGGGACTTCTCGGCGGCGATCACGATCGCCGTGTTGCCGGCGGCGATCACCGGGGCGATCACCGAGACCAGGCCGAGGAACGACGATTCCTGGGGGGCCAGCACGGCCACCACGCCGGTCGGTTCGGGGGTCGAGACATTGAAGAACGGGCCGGCGACCGGGTTGGTGCCCCCGGCGATCTGGGCGATCTTGTCGGTCCAGCCCGCGTACCAGACCCAGCGGTCGATCGCCGCGTCGACCTGGGCCGTGGCCTTGCCCTTGGCCAGGCCCTCGGCGTCGGCGACCTCGATGATGAACTGGTCGCGGCGGCCCTCCAGCATCTCGGCGATGCGGTAGAGGATCTGGCCGCGGTTGTACGCGGTCGCGGACGACCAGGCACCGAACGCCTTGCGCGCGGCGACCACCGCGTCGCGGGCGTCCTTGCGGGAGGACAGCGGCGCGTTGGCCAGCCAGTTGTCCCGGGAATCGGTCACCTCGTACACCCGTCCGCTCTCGGACCGGGGGAACTTGCCCCCGACGAACAGCTTGTAGGTCTTGAAGACGCTGAGCCGATCAGACATCGAGGTAGGCCTCCAGACCGTGGCGGCCGCCTTCGCGGCCGAAGCCCGACTCCTGGTAACCGCCGAAGGGCGAGGTCGGGTCGAACTTGTTGAATGTGTTGGCCCAGACGACGCCGGCGCGGAGCTTGCCCGCCACGGCGAGCATGCGGGAACCCTTCTCGGTCCAGATGCCGGCGGAGAGGCCGTACTGCGAGTTGTTGGCCTTGGCCACCGCCTCGGCCGGGGTGCGGAAGGTCAGGACGGAGAGTACGGGGCCGAAGATCTCCTCGCGGGCGATCCGGTGCGCCTGGGTGACATGGGTGAAGAGGGTGGGCGCGAACCAGTAGCCGACGGCGGGCAGTTCGCAGGACGGGGCCCAGCGCTCGGCGCCCTCGGCCTCGCCGCTGTCGGCGAGGGCCTTGATGCGGGCCAGCTGCTCGGCGGAGTTGATGGCGCCGATGTCGGTGTTCTTGTCCAACGGGTCGCCCACGCGGAGCGTGGACATGCGGCGCTTGAGGGCGTCGAGGAGTTCGTCCTGGATGGACTCCTGGACCAGGAGCCGCGAGCCCGCGCAGCAGACCTGGCCCTGGTTGAAGAAGATGCCGTTGACGATGCCCTCGACCGCCTGGTCGATGGGGGCGTCGTCGAAGACGATGTTCGCGCCCTTGCCGCCCAGCTCGAGGGTCAGCTTCTTGTCCGTACCGGCGACGGTACGGGCGATTTCCTTGCCGACGGCGGTGGAGCCGGTGAAGGCCACCTTGTCGACGCCCGGATGCGCGACCAGCGCGGCGCCGGTGGAGCCGTCGCCGGTGAGGATGTTGACAACGCCCTTGGGGAGACCGGCCTGGCGGCAGATGTCCGCGAAGAAGAGGGCGGAGAGGGGCGTCGTCTCGGCGGGCTTGAGGACGACCGTGTTGCCCGTGGCGAGGGCCGGGGCGATCTTCCAGGCCAGCATGAGGAGCGGGAAGTTCCAGGGGATGACCTGGCCCGCGACGCCCAGCGGGCGGGGGTCGGGACCGAATCCGGCGTGGCCGAGCTTGTCGGCCCAGCCCGCGTAGTAGAAGAAGTGCGCGGCGACCAGGGGGAGATCGGCGTCCCGGGTCTCGCGGATCGGCTTGCCGTTGTCCAGGGTCTCCAGGACGGCCAGCTCACGGGCGCGCTCCTGGATGATGCGGGCGATGCGGAAGAGGTACTTGGCCCGCTCGGAGCCGGGCAGCGCGGACCACTTCTCAAATGCCTTGCGGGCGGCCTTGACCGCCCGGTCGACATCCTCCGCGGTGGCCCGGGTGTACTCGGAGAGCACTTCTTCGGTGGCCGGGGAGACCGTCTTGCCGAGACCCCCACCCGGGCTCTCGGCGAACTCCCCGTCGATGAAGAGGCCGTACGACGGGGCGATGTCGACGATCGCGCGCGACTCGGGCGCGGGAGCGTACTCGAATGCCATGTGTCAGTCCACCGTAACGTAGTCAGGACCGGAGTAACGCCCGGTGCTCAGCTTCTGGCGCTGCATCAGCAGGTCGTTGAGGAGGCTGGAGGCGCCAAAGCGGAACCAGTGGTTGGTCAGCCATTCCTCGCCCACGGTCTCGTTGACCAGCACCAGGAACTTCAGCGCGTCCCTGGTGGTGCGGATGCCTCCGGCGGGCTTCACCCCGACCTGTACCCCGGTGGCGGCCCGGAAGTCGCGGACCGCCTCCAGCATCAGCAGGGTGTTGGCCGGGGTGGCGTTCACCGCGACCTTGCCGGTGGAGGTCTTGATGAAGTCGGCGCCCGCGAGCATCCCGAGCCAGGAGGCGCGGCGGATGTTGTCGTACGTCGAGAGCTCGCCGGTCTCGAAGATGACCTTCAGACGGGCGTTGCCGCAGACCTGCTTGACGGCCTTGATCTCCTCGAAGACGGACAGGTAGCGGCCGGCCAGGAACGCGCCCCGGTCGATCACCATGTCGATCTCGTCCGCGCCCGCGGCGACGGCGTCCCGGGTGTCCGCCAGCTTGACCGGCAGCGCGGCGCGGCCCGCGGGGAACGCGGTGGCCACCGACGCGACCTTGACCTCCGAGCCCCGCAGGGCCCCGGCCGCCGTCGCCGCCATGTCGGGGTAGACGCAGACGGCCGCGGTGCGGGGGGTTTCGCGGTCGGTGGGGTCGGGGTTGAGGGCCTTGGCGCACAACGCCCGGACCTTGCCCGGGGTGTCCGCGCCCTCCAGGGTCGTCAGGTCGATCATCGAGATCGCCAGGTCGATGGCATAGGCCTTCGCCGTGGTCTTGATCGAGCGGGTGCCGAGCGTTGCAGCGCGGGCCTCGAGCCCGACCGGATCGACCCCCGGGAGTCCGTGCAGGAAGCGGCGCAGCGCACCGTCGGAGGCGGTCACGTCTGCCATCGACGCCAGTCGCTCCGCGGCTTCATTGCCGGAGGAGGGGACCTCCGTGGAAGGATTCATGGTCACCGGATGAGCATATCTACGCGCGTAGCGTGTGTCACCCCTTGTGCAAAGCGGGTGTGACCACTCCGCTCGCTGTCGACATTCCATGACATACAGGGGATTGTGCAATGACAAATGATCAATCTGGAACCTGAAGGTCCTGGACGCCAAGCACCCGCAGGTCCTGGCCGGTGAGCACAAGGGCCACCAGGACTACCTGATCAAGCTGAACCCGCGTACCGGCGTGGTCACCGTCCTCAACGACAAGGGCGGCCCCCTCCGATAACCCGCAGCAGCCAAGAGGGCGGACCGTCGGCCACGACGGTCCGCTCCGTCAAGTGCACAGCGTTGCCGTACTGCAATGTCAGGCATCGAAACGGTCCGGCAGAATCGGGCGCATGACTAGCTCCCCCAAGGCGCCGAACCAGGAATACGCCGATCGGTGCTACCGCTCCTCCGCCGGGATCGGCAGCGGTGTGCTGCTGCTGGCGCTCATGGGCTGGCTGGGCGGCGATGCGATCGTGCGCGGCGAGGGACGCACGCCATGGCTCGCGCTCGCGGGTCTGCTGTTCGCGGTGCCGCTGGTGATCGCCTTTACGCTGCGGCCCGCGGTATGGGCGAACGAGGACCGGCTCCTGGTCCGCAACCCCTTCCGGACGATCACCTTGCCGTGGGCCTCGGTCGAGGCGGTCCGCGCGGGGTACTCCAGCGAGGTGCTCGCCGGGGGAAAGAAGTACCAGCTGTGGTCCATCCCGGTCTCGCTGCGGCAGCGGAAGCGGGTGACTCGGCGCGGGGCGCGGGCAGCGGCGGAGGACCCTTATGGATCCTCCGGCTCTGCATCGGGCTCCGCCGGGGGTGCTTTGCCGGGCGGGTCTGCACGGGGGAGCTCTGATCAGGCGATCCAGGATCTTCGCGAGCTGGCGGAACGGTGCGCTGCCCGCGAGTCGGCGCAGGGGGCGCCGGGTGTCCGGTGGGCGTATGAGGTGCTTGCGCCCGCGGGGGTGGGGGCGGTTCTGCTGGGGGTGCTGTTCGGGGTCGGGTAGGTTTCCGGCGTTCCGCCGGTGGGCGGGCACGCCCCTTCGGGGCGTTGGGATACCCACCCGCACCACCCGTTGCGCGCGTCCTGATTCGTTGAGCTCGTCGGCGGTGGTCGGCCACCGTCGGCGGTTTGACGGAGTCCGGGCGTCGGGGGCGAGGCGGGATGGGGCCTGGCAGGGCGTAAGGGTTATTTGCGGCGGCGATCCGGGCACCCAACACGCCCGAGCGCACCCGCCGTAAATAACCCAGCCCAGAAGGCCCCGGGGCCGGGGGGGGGGGGGGGGGGGGGGGGGGGGGGGGGGGGGGGGCGGGGGGGGGGGGG